>JAJZZW010000066.1 GCA_021797385.1 Thermoplasmata archaeon
AAAATTCAGATATTGCCACTGTATCGTTTTCATCGGAAGAAATATCAAGAATCGCACTTTATTCAACGGATATAGCTGAACTTGCAATGGATATGGTACTTTCAATGCAAAATGAAATAACATTATAATTTTTTAAAATCCATTATCCTGCAATTTTTTCCGTTTCCCATGATGATTTTTGTGGTAATCCCCCTGAATATACCAACCTCAACAACACCGGGTATCATTTTTATTCTGGATTCCAGATCAGGATCTGTGTATTCAAATTTACAGTCAAGTATGTAATTGCCATTATCACTCCTGAACTTTTTGTCATCTCTGAAAGCGGTAGTACATCCCAGTTTCTCGATGTTTTTCTTCGTGACCTCTTCCATGAAGGGGAGAATTTCCACAGGAAGTGGAAAGCTATGCAGCCTCTCTGAAAATTTAGAGTGGTCTGCCATAATGTAAACATCCCGGCTATTATAAGCAACTATTTTTTCCCTGACCAGTGCACCGCCACCGCCTTTCACAAGGTTTCCTGCCTGATCAAACTCATCGGCTCCATCAAAATCTATTTCTATGCCCTCGAGATTGTTAACAACCTTTATTCCATAGGATTTTGCCAGCTCAGCTGTCCTGATGGACGTTGGAACACCTGTAATGCCTGAAATTTTTCCGGATTTTAATAATTCCCCGAGCCCGTCCAAAAAATATTTTGTGGTGGAACCGGTGCCAAGCCCCAGCTTCATATTGCTATGCACATATTTCAGGGCATTCACGGCAGCTACTTCTTTCTCCTCTTCGTACATAATATGGTATAGCAAGTCCATTAATTAACATTTAGTGATAAAACAGGGATAAAACGCTAATTAAAAAGTATGTACAATTTTTGTATTCAAAGCACCGGAAATCCTAGGGCAACATCTATTATTATTCCCAGTGCCAGCACAACAGATGCATATATATTGTAATTAAACGCCTTCCCGAAGTTTCCCTTGTATGCAAAGAGGAAAGCCATGAACATGATTACACCATGAAGTGTTGTTGTAGCATATGAAAGGATATTCAATCTGTAGACAACATCACCGCTGAAAGCCAGTGCAACCGAAAGAATCTGGTTGATCCCGGCAAATTTTAATGCATTTTTACCAAGTAGAGTTGCGAAACTGTGTAAATTGTTTTCCCTGTCGTATTCCATATCAGGTATATGATTATAAAGATCAAATCCCAGAGCCCAGAATAGTGTGGCAAATACAAAGAACCACGGTATATGATATATTATGTATAGGGGATCATGCACACCGATGGCCGCTATGGCCCCTGCCATCACAGAAAGGCCCTGTATTGAAGCTATTTGATAATTGGCAAATGAAGTATACCTCTTCATATATGGATAGCTCATTATAACCAGTGCACCTATGGGTGAAATTGAAAATGCAACTATATTAATGAAATAAACAGAAATAAAATATCCAGCAAGTCCTATTCCTATGAGTGTGTACGCATTTTTTACCGTTATAACTCCTGTCACAAGGGGCCTTGTTTTTGTCCTCGGGTTCTTTGCATCTATAAATCTATCGGCAAGATTATCGTTTGTCATCCCTGCTATCCTAACGAAGAACAGTGCAAAAAAAATCAATATCAAAACCCTGATGGACGGTATGCCCCGAACTGCAAGGAATGCACCGAGATATGCCATGGGCAGACTGAAAAATGTCTGCTCCATTCTGAGGAATCTCAAAATTATGTAAAGTTTGCTCTTTACATCTTTAGCTCCACCAGGATCCCACATTCTTCCCTATTTTTGGCAAATTAATAAACCTTATTAAAAAATTATTTAAACCTTAAAGCCGGTAAGCTCCATGCCCTAACAGCGGGTAGTCATTTATAGGTAACGGATAATGCCCATTTTTCCTTTCCTGAACCTGTAATATCTGGAAAGAAATCCCGGCATCATTGAATATAAATATCCTGAATGTATTGAAGATTCTTTAATCCCCCAGGGATATCTGCTTTTTATTCTTATCCCAGATCCCATGAAATTATCCAGGACGGTAATGAATACAGGCTGAAATTTAGCCATATTCCCGTTGATCCGAGAACCGACAAATGCACCCTGCCTCATGGAAAGTTCACCTGATTTTACATTTGAATCAATGGCATCTCCCACTGCATATATCCCCTCTTTTACCATAAAATCTTCATTGACCTTTATAAAATCTGTAAATAGCCTGGGCCTGCATGAGGGGAAAATGAAATCCGCCCCGGAAGAAAACTTTATCCCTGAAATTTTAAGAAAATTCTTAACCGCTGAAGCCACATCCTCTCCCAGCCACTCCATAAAATTGCCACTGTAACCCACCTTTATTCCTGTTTTATTAAGCTTTAATATATACTGTAATAAAATATAATCATCAAATTCATTTTCCGAAGCCAGGTAATGGTCTGCGTAAATATTACCATCCCGCATGAATTCTATCTGATTCTCACGGTGGCATCCTGTTGCAATAACAATATTTTCTCCTCGGTATTCCTCTTTTTCCGTTTCTATCAAATAATTATCTCTATCTACTCTGACAACTCTTTCATCTTTTGCCTGCGGAATACTTACAACCATATTTGAAACTTTAGAATGATACATGAAATTGCCGCCTGAATCCAGCAATAACGTGTTCTTCTTATCATTGATTTCATAATATGCATTCAAACCAGCATATCCGGATCCTATTACTATATTCCTGAATTCCTGCAAATCTATTCCCTGGTGGCCGGTATTTTTTCAACTGATGCAATTTCAATATCAAGGAAATATTTCAGGGATTTTCTTATAATCAAATCCAGAGTTGTGGGGGGTATGTTCAGTGTAGCTGAAAGCTCCATCAGATTGATTCGTTTGGGTACATCAAAAAATCCCAGGTCATATGCCTCTTTTACAATGAAAAGCGATTTTTTGTCAACCCTGGATTTTTTATATATATTTATTAGTACATCATTTCCTGTTGCATCCTTGAGCCTCTCGGAAAGTTCCTTTACAAGTTCCACACTTGTCATGGACATATACCATATATTTTCACCTTCCTCTATCCTTTCCTCCTTTGTGAAGGATGCCTTGCCCTCACCGGAGTACTTCTTAATTATGCCCAGTATGGGGCATTCTTCTGTGGTTAATTTGATTATCAATATACTATCATTGCTATATAAAGTGTCAACGCTTATGACCTCACTGCTTGATTTTATAGACTCAAGTATCTTGTTCAGGTCATTTTTCTTGTAATATATTTCGGCAATTTCATACACAATTCCATCCTTCATTTCCTTCTTGATAACCCTGGAATTAATCCCGAACTCGGAATACAACCCACTGAGCGAACAGCTCTTATTTTTTATTTTGAATTTAACATCCATCTGAGTTTCCTCCCCGTGTGTCATATTATGTCATACAATGCATATACATAATGATTTATAAATTTTTTTAATTCATAATTAATACTATAATTATTTTTAAAGTTTTGTACCCACTATTACAATCCACGATTTATAAAAGGATTTTCCATCCCATTTTATAAAAGATGAATATCCGCTACCGTCATGTTCAATATATTCAAATGATTTTTTGCCTTCTTCGGAGTCTATATGCACGGGATTCAGCCATTGCTCAAAGGTAATCTGCCTGCTATATATTTCTCTTTTAATATTTCCGAATCCTGCATCCTGTAAAATTTTAGTCCAGCCTTCAGGAGAGGCAGCATACATATGTGACGGGTCCCTTATTCTCTCCATTTCATTAAGGCTGTTTATCACACTATCTGGTGCGGTCATGTCATCTATGCCTATCCTGCCACCGGGTTTCAGAACTCTATAGCATTCACCGGCAAATTTGTTTTTATCCCTGAAATGGTGCGGTGCCCTTCTCGATGTGACCACATCGAATTTCCCATCTTCAAATGGCATGGAATCAACATAGCCTTTAACTGTAATTACATTTTTGAGCCCCTTCTCTTCAGCCAGTTTAGCGGTTTCTTCCAGCATGCGGTCCACCATGTCCAGAGCATAAACTTCTGATATTTTCTGTGCCATTTTGATTGCGGTGAACCCGGCACCGGTAGCAGCATCCAATCCTATCATATCCCTTTTCAGTACCAGCATATCCATAAGAATATTGAGGTCGTTATCCCGTGCATGGGACTCACTTCTTGAATAATATGCAGAATTTTTAGCAAAAAAATCCCTGGTTTTATCGTAGCCATCCATAGAAAAATATTATTATAGCATATATAAACTAATCTCAAAAGTCGAATTTAGAACTAAAAATTTTTGTTGCCATGACGTCATTCAAATGAAAAAAAGGTAATTACCGGATCATTTAGAAATATACTTTATTCAATTTCAACATGCCTGCATTTCGGGCAGATCCAGCCTACGGCTTTATAGGACAGAGAGCCATCCTGGACTTCCTGTATATATAATCTTTCCATTGGATAACTTTCCTGTGTGCTTGATTTTCTCAGTAGACCCTTTTTCACCTGAATATGTGCCTCGGATGGACAAAATTGACATCAGTCATTTTAATCCATTATTTAATTATATTTTAACTTTTCTGGACCCGGTTCCTGCTGCTATGGTGTGTGGAAGGCTTAATTTGCCAGGCAATATATTATCTATGCGATTATTCCCTTTGAAATCGTAAAAACCCGGATGTGCATAATGTTATAACCAGGAATGCGGAGAGTGGGATTTGAACCCACGAATCCCTGCGGAAATGGACCCTAAATCCATCGCCTTTTCCTAGCTCGGCAATCTCCGCACAGTCCGTATTATGGAATTTTATATATAATTTTTTAAACAAATTAAAAATAGAGTACATGCATAATGAATTATGATAGACCCGGATGATACTGTGGTGGTGATGATTAATTGCAATACGGAGTTTTTCAGGCACACGTTCAGCAAAATGGAATTTCTAATGGGCATGGATTATATGAATTCATTCATTTCCAGCTACAATGTTCCGGTTATATTTACCAGAAGAGAGCTATCCTATGATATCCGGAATCCAGATTTAAAGAAGATGAAGGATTTCAAAGAAAAGAACAGGAAAAAGAATATGCCCACGGAATCTGATTATGATGAGAACTTCATAAAGGAATTTAATAGAAAAATAATCATTAAAGATGAAATAAAAGTTCAAAAGGAGGATATCTTTTATCATAGCAATATTGAAAGTATACTGGAAAGTACAGGAAAAAAAACAATATTATTCGGTGGATTTTTTACAGATACAGATGTATTCATTAGCTCAATAGGTGCCAGCATGCTGGAGTACAGGAGCATAGTGGTATCGGATATATCTTCCACCTATTCCGAGCGATTATATTTTCAATCCCTGGAAATGATAAGCCAGTTCATAGATGTTATAGACACAAGGGACCTCGGGGTGGATTTTCCCCTATAATTCTAATAAGGAAACTATTTAACCCTATGATAAATAATAGTTTATGCTGGAACAGTTATTTAAACCTAAAAGTATAGCGATTGTTGGCGCATCATCAGACAGCCTCAAGGTTGGCAATATCATTTTAAGGAATATAGCATCATCTTTCTCGGGAAAAATTTATCCTGTTAATAATAAAAGTGCGGAAATATCCGGGTATACTGCTTATAAAAATTTGAGAGATATCAAGGGCCAGGTTGACCTTGTTGTAATTGTTGTTCCCAGAGATGCGGTTCCCGGAGTAATGGAAGATGCAGCAGCGGTAAAAGCGGGTGCTGCAATAATTATAACATCCGGTTTCAGGGAAACTGACGAGCACGGGGCAGAACTTGAGGATAAGATAATGGCGACTGCCAGGGAAAATAATATACGTGTACTGGGGCCAAATACCATTGGTTTAATAACACCGGATGTGAATGCAACCTTTGCCTTTGCTGATGTAAAAAGGGGAAAGGCTGCAATTGTGGCACAGAGCGGGGGACTCGGTGTATACATGCTTAACTGGGCCCAGGAGTCCAATGTCGGGATAAGTTACTTCATTAGCCTTGGAAACCAGGCGGATGTGGACGAAACCGATGCCCTGCAATTCCTTTCCTCTGATGTTGAAACACGGGCAGTATTTTCATATCTTGAGGGTGTTTCATCCGGGGATAAATTCTTATCGATTATACCGGATGTTACGAAAAGAAAGCCGGTAATATTTTTAAAGGGCGGAATCGGGAAAACCGGTGCAGCTGCTGTTAAAACCCATACTGCCAGCGTTGCCGGATCTATAGATATTTTCCGGGCTGCTGTGAGAACAGTCGGTGGCATATTTGTGGATAATATAGAGGATATGCTCAATCTAGCAAAGATAGTGCTCTCAGCAGAGGCTGTCACAGGGGACATACTTATTATCACGAATTCCGGGGGCCACGGCGTGCTTGTAACGGATGCAATAGATAAAGAAGGCCTGAAGGAGATAGAGCTCCCGGACAGGATAAAACAGGAACTGTTGAGTGTAATACCGGCACAGAGCACACCCAGAAACCCGATAGACCTTTCCGGGGATGCGGACTATACCAGATATAACAATGCTCTGGGAATAGTAAAAGACCTGGACTGTACCAAAATTGTTATTGTGCAGTCACTGCCCATGGTTACCTGTTCTGATGTGGCAAAGGCGGTGGTCAATTACCGTGGAAAGGGAGTAATAGGAATTGCCATGGGTTTAGACCAGAATGCGGCGGCGAAACTTCTTGACTCTGTCTCAATACCCTCATTCATATTCCCGGAAGATGCCATCAAATCAATAAAATACATGGTAGATAAGCCGGAACCCGTGAAAAAGATCAGAACACCTGCCCCCATCAAAAAGGCCGCCGAACTTGTTACTGGAAAAACTTATCTGAAGGATTTCGAGGCTATGGAGCTTATGGAAATATACGGCATAGGAACACCACTGTATGCCATGGCGGAAAACGTGGACGAGGCCCAGGCAAAATCAGATACTGTTGGATATCCATTCGTCATGAAAATTTCACCTGATACCCCTGTACACAAAACGGATGTGAAAGGTGTCATTATGAACGTGGAAAAGGATATGGTTTCACAGGCATTTACAGAACTCAACTATAAAAGGGTAATAATGCAGCAGCAGGTTTCAGGAGCGGAAATATTCATAGGTGGAATAAACGATCCTGTATTCGGTCCTGCCATTGTGGTGGGAATAGGGGGCGTTTACATGGAGGTCATAAAAAGCCTGAGCTATGGCATATGCCCTGTATCCGAGGACGAGGCATACAGGATGATAAAGGAAAGCAAGATTCTTGACATGCTCAGGGCAAGGAACAGCAATTACGATGTAAATGCAACGGTAAGTGCTATTTCAAAGATATCAAACATGTTTATAGATTTGAATATTAAAGAAATGGATATCAATCCATTAATAGTAAATGAGAAAGGAGCCTTTGCGGTGGATGTGAGAATCGTTCTATGATTCACCGGTAGAATGATATTATCATCCCGATCAGGAATATAATGCCTATAAATGAATTGGCATTGAAGAATGACATCCTGATCGTTTTTATATTGGATGGATTTACAATAACATGTTCATAAAGTATTAATCCTATAATTGGAACCAGAAGAAAATCGTAATAGATGTTTTTGACCAGGAAGGCTATGAAAATGAACAATAGTATTGTAAATATATGGAAAATATAGGATATGGCCATACCTTTTCTGAGGCCGAATCTTACATTCAGAGTTTTCAGGTTGTTTTCCCTGTCATAGTCCATATCCGGTATGGTGTATATGATATCAAATCCGGCTATCCAGAAAGTAGAAATAAGAATGGTAATATAAATTATCAGGGGCGGGAAAACCGGTGTTATGGCAAGGAATCCACCGAGAACTCCCAGCCCGATGGTAAATCCCATGAAAAGGTGTCTCCAAGGAGTTATTCTCTTCAGTAACGGATCTACCAGGAAAAACAGTATAACAATGGGAGAGAGATAAAAAACAGTATAATTCAGGAAAAATGTAGAAATTTCAAATATTGCTATGAGAACGGCGGTAAAAATGTATGCAGTTCGAAGTTTCATGGTGCCCTTTACCAGAGACCATTCCTTCTTTCTGGGATTAATTTTATCATATCGCAGGCCGAGTATTCTGTTTATGGACATACCTGCTCCCCTGGCGCTCGTAGCAGTTACAAGTATTATTATGTATTTCAAAATATGATATGATCCGCCGGATGCTATTATCGCCCCTGCGTAGATAAACGGGAGATCAAATACCGTATGTTCAAGTTTTATGAAATCAACAAATTCCCTTGCCTTCATGTCCTGACTCCCATGGCAAAATGGTTAATTAAGAATACGATAATCAATCATCTTTATACATGGTGTCTGTATCCTCTCCACCCTGGAAGAAATCAGACATATCTGTATATACATCCTCAAAGCCGAATGCATCCTTGGATGATACCGGAAGTATCTTGTTCAGTATATCGGAATCCTTGAGTGCATTTATTATATTCAGGAAGTAATCCTTCACTGTTTCTGTATTCTCATTTCTGAGTTCATCATAGAGAAGGTCAGGATTGTCCTCCCAGTCCGATATTTCTTTGACTTTGTCCTCACCGATGAGGTCAATTTTATTGAGTATGAACAACATAGGCACGTAAAACCTGGAATATACGGAGCCGAAAAGCATTTTTTCGGAAACATAACCCGAGGGTGTCTGTGAAATCACCGAATCTGCAATGAATGCTATCATGGCCTTTTTATCCGCAAGTGATTTGACCAGAAGCGGGCTTCCCGGCCTGAAGCTGAAAAGTTCAATCTGACCCGGAGTATCGAATATAACATAATAATCATCATAAAGATCAAGTTTTGATTTTATTTTTTCTATATTGTCAAGAAGCAGGTCCGCTGCAACGATCTGTGCACCATTTGGGCCCAAGGAATATGTGGACATAACCTCATTCAGTGAAATAAACTCCCTTATATCAATATCCGGTTCATACGGGAGATATTCTGCCCCCGGATCCAGATTAACAATAATTGCGTCATACTCATTCTGTATGAGCCAGTCCTTGAATGCACCACAGAATGTTGATTTGCCCGTACCTGCAGGGCCTGTTACAAATAATGATCCTATCATGGTTCTCAATTGCTTGAGTTTATTTAAATGATTCCAGTGTAGTTTCTTCTATCCTGGCAGGCTCGGAAACATCAAATGTATTTTCAATGGAATCTATTAAACGCCTTATCTGGTACTGCAAATAAACAGGAAGCTTATATTCATCCATGACCTTCTCGGTTTCCTTGAGGTATTTTACTATACTCCCATAATGTATGGTCAGTATGATATTATCAGACCCACATTTCAGGCATTTTCCTGAAAGTGGAATGCGCCTGAACTTTGTGTTGCATTTTGTGCAGCGGAATTCCTGTGTAAAAAAGCTCCTCATGTTTCCGAACATATCCGGAAGAAAATGTGATGAAATTACCCTTGCCGCAACATCATTCTCATCAACCGATAGAAGTTTGGTGGCAAGACCCAGCTGTTTTTCAATCTTTTCCTCCATAGATCCTATGCTCTTATATGCGGACATGAGTACACCGCCATTGAGATCCAGTGTATCAAATGAAAATCCAGATCCCGTGTATATTCCCTGGCTCTCAATTTTTGTCTTCATTGTAAGCATCATTTTTT
>JAJZZW010000005.1 GCA_021797385.1 Thermoplasmata archaeon
CTTGGCGTATATCTCTTTATTGTGGGCAGTACACAGTTGCTCATAAGGCCAATGATAAACATAGCAAGAAGGATTCATATAATGATGCTGCACAGGGAGAAATAGGAATTATTTTTTTATAAGTATCCTGAGTCTGGCTATGGCCTGGGAAGCCTCATCCGGCTTCAGCTCATTTATATTTTTCCCAGTAAATAATGATATTGCACTTCTGGTAAGTATAACTGTTTCAATTCCGGTCCCCAGGGCAGCAACGATAAGCACCGTGAATCCGGTGATGAATATATGGAGATGGCTGTCAGCATATCCTGTATTCAGAGTGAAATATGTAAAGATAAAAAATCCTACTATAAAAACAAGGGAGAGGAAAAAGGTAACAAGTCTGATACGGAAAAGCCTTACGGCCTCCCTTCTATTAAGTTTTACCATAAAGGTTAAAAGAGAATTGTAATATTAAATTTTTTGTGAATTTTATGGTTATATACCATAGTGGATAAACAATAAATTTAATTTCATAATTAAAATACGGTTTTATGAGAATCAAGGTTCAGATTAAATATCTTCCTAACGTTGAAGACCCTGAGGCATTGAGTATAAAGAGAAACCTGGAACTGACCGGTTACAGGGGAATAAAGAATGTTTATTCTTATAAAATATATGAATTTGAAACCACCCTGGATAAAAATGATAGCATGGATGAAATAAGGGAAATTGCAGAAAAGCTCCTGACAAATCCTGTTATTCAGGAATACAAAATAGAAAACATAAGTGAATGAAATGTACAGTATTATAAATAGTACACCGGATAAGCTGAAGGCACTTGCATCAGGACTTGGATTGACCTATGATGAAATCGTAATGCTGAGAAATTATTTTATAGGACTTGGACGTAATCCAACAGATATTGAAATTCAGGCAATCGCACAGGGATGGAGTGAACATTCATGCTATAAATCATCGAAGCTATACCTGAAAAAATATCTTTCAGGGCTAAAAAGCGATTATACAATACTTACCATGGAGGATGATGCCGGTGTTATTTCATTTGATGATGAAAATGCATATGTTGTGAAAATGGAGAGCCATAACCATCCCAGTGCTATTGAGCCATATGGAGGGGCTGCAACCGGTGTAGGTGGTATAATCAGGGACGTATTATGCATGGGTGCGCAGCCTGTGGCACTGGTTGATTCCCTGTATTTCGGAGACCCGGATAGTACAGGGAGACAGCTAACCGAGCGTTTTATCATTAACCGTGTTGTGGCAGGTATTAGAGATTATGGGAACAGGGTAGGAATCCCTACCGTAGCAGGTTCTGTAAATTTCAACAGCATATACAACGGGATTCCACTGGTAAACGCAGGCTGCATAGGCATTGTAAGAAAAGACCAGGTTGTAAGGAGCAGGATAAGCATCGAGGGAGACCTTCTCATTGTTTGCGGTGGCAGAACAGGCAGGGATGGGATACACGGCGTTAATTTTGCATCAAAAATACTCAATACGGGAGATGAATCAAACAGGAATGCCGTGCAGCTGGGAAACCCAATTATAAAGGAGCCACTGATCCATGCCATACTGGAGGCAAACGACGCTGGAATCATAGATGGTATGAAGGACCTGGGTGGTGGTGGATTATCCAGTGCAGTAAGTGAGATGCTATTTGCTGGGGGAATGTCTGGGGTAATAGAGCTGGATAAGGTGCTCCTGAAGGATACCAATATGGAGCCTTGGGAAATATGGGTGAGTGAATCCCAGGAAAGAATGTTCCTTGCAATAAACCCCTCGAGGCTCCGGGAAATTGATGATATATTCAATAGATGGGGAATAGAGTACTCCATCATAGGAAAAACTGTGAAAAGCCCTAATCTTGTAATTAAATACAGAGATGAAAAAATACTGGACATGGAGCTTTCTTTCCTTACCGGTGGACCTGTTTATGCCAGAAATTTCAAAAAACCTGAGATAGAAAAGAAAAGTATAATGGATAGAGAGCCGGAAAATTATAGAAAATTTATTTTTGATCTTCTTTCAAAACCAAATATATGCGCCAGGTTCAATATAGTTAGACAGTACGATTTCACAGTGCGAGGTTCAACCATTGTTAAACCATTTACCGGAATCCCCAACATGGAAACCCATTCTGATGCGACAATAATCAAGCCGCTGGAAAATTCATTCCAGGGGCTATGCATAACATCCGGATCCAGGCCTGAAATGGTGGGTATAGACGCATATAATGGAACAATGCACACACTTTTCGAGGGGTATAAAAATATACTGAGCAGCGGCGGGATTCCACATTCTATCGTTGATGCGCTAAATTTCGGAAACCCGGAAAATCCTGAAACAATGTACAGATTTATAGAAACTCTCAGGGCGATTTCTGACTTTTGCAGAACCACAGGACTTCCACTTGTATCGGGAAATGTGAGTTTCTATAACGAAGCTGAAAAGGAAATACTTCCCACTCCCAATATGCTATTACTTGGAAAAATAAAGGATATCCGGGATTCCAAGACCGTGGAAATAAAAGGAGAAGGAAATCCATTATACCTTATAGGTACCGTTATACCGGATCTTGCCGGAAGCCAGTATTCATCTGAAATGGGCAATGTGCACACCATGCTTCCTGAAGCGAATATAAAGGAACTTATGGCCCTGCGTGATGGCATAGTTAAATCAATGGATTATATAAAATCAATGCATGATATATCCGGAGGCGGATTAATAGTTGCACTTCTGGAAATGGCATTCGGAAGCAGCTTCGGTATTGATGTTGATATTACCGAAATACCGGGAAGGACAAATGAAAAACTATTTTCAGAACTGGGAACAGGCATGCTCATAGAAGTGGCTTCAGAAAACGAGGAAAAATTCCTGAAATCATTCCCGGGAATACCATTAAGAAAGATAGGCAGGACTTCAAAAAATGGAATAAAATTGAAAGAAAAGGGCAGATATATACTTTCAGAGGAGATTGAAACACTGAGGGGGCTTTGGGAAACCGGGCTGGATAAATACCTGTGATTATATTAGGCTATTTATAATAATAAATCATCTTCTTTAAGCGGGTATTGTGGTTGTATACAATAAATTATGTGTAAATATAAACCCCCTGTTAATAATGAAATGATCATTAAATAACAGGAAGAAATACCTCTTTTGAATCCAGGAGGTAATAAAATATGGAATATTGGTTATAGATACTTTAAACTTATACTAAGATAAAAGAAAAGGAGTTGGAAATGATAGATAAGTGTACCGGTAAAATATTTAAATGTAGCAATATAAAGGAGGCTATAAACAAATTCAATTAGCTTAAGAATAAGTGGAATGGCAGGCATCCCGATGAAATATACAATACTGAGAGAAAGATGATTAGTACAATACTTATCAACATAATTAACCGGTAAAATATTTACTAATATTGTTACCGAAATATATATAGTCATGCATTAATTTCATTATAAATAAAAAGGCCATTTTAGGGATAGTTATGTCAGCCATATTTATAGCCTCTGGATTTGCCATTACTGTTAACAGTTCAGGCAGCAGTAGTCAGGTAGTTAGAAGTCCATCATATGCTGCAACTGTAAATATTACTGAAAACGTGTTTGATGTTAACCTTAGGGAAAAGGCATTTTATAATTCAATCTATAAAAATTATTTTCAGAATCATCAGAAAAATTGCATAAGCAAGATGATAAATGCAGTTAATGCGGCAACGTTGTTCCTTAATACTATACTTGCGGTAACAGGTATATCAATACCCAACCTGTCATGGTTATTTTCAACAACACAGGAGACTAACGCAAATAAAATAAGTAATGGCTATGAAATAACAGTAAATGCAGGAAGAGTAATAAGGGCCGAAGTCAGTGTATACTGGCCATCAATCTCTTATGGTTACTGGACATTTTTATGGGGATTCATACCGGAATATCACACAAGAAATGTCTATGAATTTGGAAGCTGCTTTGATGAATACTTTGAACAAAATGAGGGTGGCACTATTAATAATCCTCATTACAATTGGATACAGTATTCCAGTACATTCAAAATTACAGATAGTGACCTAAAGCTGACAGAATTTGAAAATGGTAAGTACGAAATTCAAATAAGTGAGGTGTTTTAACTTGGACAATATGAAGTATACTAGAAATAGCCATGAATATATTACATCTATTTCCTCAATATCCTTATCTTTCCTTACCTCAAATAAAGAAATAATTTAATATTCCAGATGATAGTGTATAATCTATAAACTGGAGGTGGTTGGTTGATTGATAAAAAACAAAAAAAATTTATAAAAATATTAACAGTATTGATCATAATAAGTATTACTGTAGCCTATATAGGATATAATTTAAGCACAGAACCAAATAATATAAAGACGGTTAATTCTAATAATATACCCAAAATTATGGAGGAAGATCAATGCATAATGGGTAAATTCTATGATAATATTACGCAGCACGGTATCAAATCTGAATTCCTCATAATAGCACATATCCCAAACAGGTACTATCACCCTAAAGTTCAGGTATTCCTCACAATCTCGACTTATAAAATTGGGCAAAAGTTGAATTTTCCTATAAGCGATACATCAATTGTTATTAACAATATAAATATGCACATAAATAATAATAAAACCAGTGATACAAGCTCCACATATATTTGCAATTATTCCATAGGGCAACCTATTGGCTTCAATTTGCCCAGGTATGGAAATAATAGCATAAACTTAAGCTTCAGCATAACACCCGTTTATGAAATAAATTTCGTACATTACAGTGGTAAGGCAAAACAAGTTGATTTTAGATTCAATCTCACTGGTATAAGAACCACGTGAAAATAATTGTCATTATGGGAAATCTGTAATGTCTATTATATGTGTGGTTTCTGGATTTGATGCACATGCCCATGACCATAAAGTATGAAACTTGACGTTGTATGCTGTAGCATCAGTATCCATGGAAATTTATAATACTATTAGTCGATACTGGATTATGTCTGATTATATACACAAATTAAAATTCATGAAGGAAAAAAACCTGACTCTGGAAATAAGCTACAGGCTCAATTATGAGGATAAGGCATGTGGCTCAATAAGGATATTCTCCGGTGAGATTGATCCGGAAAAGGATAATTATGAACTTTACATGGAATTAATTGAGTGTGGGCTAACAGAAGAAGCGGTTAATAAAAGAGTTGAGAAGATGGAAGAGGAAATCAACCAGAATAAAATAGACCTGTCGCTTTAACAAAAAACTAAATAACAATCTTAAATGTGAAATAAATGATAAGCAGGAAAGTCCTGGTGGGAATTGTTCTAATAATAGCTGGAATAGCACTGGTAATACCTGGAGTTGCGGTTATTACGTCAGAGCCATCAGGAAATACCGTAATACATTACTCAGGAGATATTTATACATCGCCTGAGTTCAATTTTACCGAAAGCAAAATTCTCATAATAGTTTCTTCTGATACATCCTCTGCAGGGCTTGTCAACTGTACAGATTTCAAAGCCGACGCCGGTAAATTTAACTCTTCCAGCATTCATAATTACACTGTACCACCTGCAAGACAGATTGATGGAGAACCCATGTATGAAAATCTTAACGGAACCTACAGGTATGTAGTGGTTTCTGGCAGCAGACCTACATTAGACTACAATTTTATTTCGCATTCCGAAATCAGAAATGTTACAGATGCCAGTTACATAACTGCTGCGGGATCACTTCTTACAGGTGCAGGCATAATAATTACAATGGTTACAATACTTTTCGCAAAAATAAATTCCCGGAAGCCTAGATGAGTTCATTATTTATCTCATGAAATGGTATATGTATATTCTACCGGATCGCCATAGCAACAAAAAAAACTTTAAACTAAATGTAATAGGCTTACATGATAGTTTCACCACTGGATTACAGATATGGTAGGGAAGAAGTAAAATCCATATTTTCGGAGAAAACAAGATTAAACATAATGCTTAACGTAGAGAGCGCCATTGCACAGGCAGAATCATATTATGGGCTTATACCTGAGAAGGCATATCTTGATATTAAAAAAGTGGTGGATTCAAATGAAGTGCAGCTTTCAAGGGTTAAGGAAATTGAGAGCTCCATAAACCATGACGTAATGTCCATAGTCGAGGCACTCACAGAAAAATGTACAGAAGGGAGGAATTATGTTCACTTTGGTGTTACATCAAATGATATAAATGACTCCGCTTCAGCAATACAAATAAAGAGAACAATAAACATCGTTGTATCAGACCTGGTAGGTCTCAACAGGGTCCTGATAAAACTAATAAGGGAGAACATGGAAACAATTATGGTTGGAAGAACACACGGGCAGCATGCGTCGCCCATAACACTGGGATTGAAGTTTTCGGTTTACCTTACCGAGGTCAACAGGCATCTTGAACGTATAATGGAAGCCAGAAAGCGAATGATTGCCGGAAAAATTCTTGGTCCAGTGGGTACAGGTGCTGCTCTCGGACCAATGGCACTCCAGATACAGGAAAAGGTATGTGAAATCCTGGGTATCACGCACGAAACTGCATCGACCCAGATAGTGGGGAGGGATAGGTATATAGAATTTTTATCCATAATTAACAATATATCTGTATCCATGGAGAAATTTGCCACAGAGATTAGAAATCTCCAGAGACCGGAGATATATGAACTTTCTGAGTATTTCGATAGTGATAAGCAGGTAGGCTCCAGCTCTATGCCATCCAAACGCAATCCAGTCGTGTCAGAAAACATTGTAAGCCTTGCAAGGTTACTGCGCTCGTTTATAATACCGGAATATGAAGCCGGTGTACAGTGGCATGAAAGAGATCTGACAAACAGTGCACTTGAGAGATTTACAATTCCCTATGCTTCCATACTTGCCGATGATATAATAACAAAGATGACAGGCGTATTTTCACATTTGTTCATCAACAGGGAAGAAATGAGACATAGAGTGTACGAAGACCAGTTCATAATGTCTGAAAGTGTAACAATTGCCCTGACAAGAAATGGAGTTCCAAGGCAGGAATCCCATGAATTCGTTCGAAAATCTTCTATGTTTGCATACGAGAATAAAGTAACATTTAAGGAAGCGTTATTAAAAAACGGCATATTGAACTATATAAATAAGGATAAACTGGATGAGGCAATGAATCCTGAGAAATTCACAGGAAGTTCAAGGGAAATCTGTGAAATTGCAATTAAAAATTCAGAAAATTTTGAGAAATTTTTATCGGGTGAATTATATGATTGAGAATTTTGAAGAAACGCAAAAATACAAACTTATATTAAATGAAATTAACGGAGAGGAAAAATCAATAACAGGTATCCAGAAATCTCTGGAGGATAAGGGAATAAACATGCACAGACTGGTGCTCACAGGCTATCTCAATGCCATGGTAGAACTGGGTATGTTGAAGGAGAAAGCGATAAAACCCGCAAGAATATTTTCCTATACAGGGCAGAACAAACATGATATTTACAGCATTGTTGGTTCTACAATGAAAAAAATGGATGAGCAGAATTCTGGATACAACTCTCTTCTGGTGCTTTATTATTTATTCGAAAGGCCTATATTCACAAGGGAACTGGAAAAATGCAATGTAAATATCCCTGCTAAAGATGTGCGGACCATCAATTCTCAGTACAGAAACGAATATATTAAAAAACTGGGAGAGTTGAACATAAAGATACCCCAGAGCAGCGTGCTTCTGGAACCTGTTGATTTAGACAGAACTGGTGTTACAAAACTTCTTAACTATATACTATCAAATGAGTATGATCTGAAAAAATATATGATAGTAAATACCAATCAGAAAACACTTGATTAATAAAAGTTATATCCAGCGAATCAATTATTAAGTTGATATCTATGACGATATATACATATGTTCTGGCTTACAAGCTGAATGGCAGATTCTGGTCACTTCCCATGGATGAGAGGAAAAATATAAATAAAAATATTATGGATTTCATAGATAATTATCGTAAAAATTTAATCAGCATAAAATACTACAAATCAATAAGACACGATAATGATGTATTGTTCTGGTCTGCATCCGAGGACCCGATCAAGCTTGAAAGATTAAAGGAGGGGCTTAACTCGGTTTTCGGGATTTATGGAAAGACCCAGTACAGCATGTTTTCTCTTTACGAGCATTCTCCGTATACCAATGCAAGCAAGAGTCTGGAAGATACACTTAAAACGGAACCAAAAAAATATTTTGTGGCATATCCAATGAGCAAGGATCGTGAATGGTATCTGATAAACTACGAAGAAAGAAAGAAAATCCTTGCCGGCCATATCGGCACTGCAAGAAGCGATAAGGAAAGCCCAGGGATAATATCCTATACCACTTATTCATTTGGTTTGGGTGATCAGGAATTCGTGGTACTCTATGAGCTTGATGATCTAAGCGCCTGGTCACATGTTACGGAAAAATTACGGGAGGTAATGGCCAGAAAATGGATAATAAACGAGGCCCCCATATTCGTAGGCATATATAATGGAAATGATCTGGTGACTTAATATGGGAATAAAAGATTATTTTAGGGGGTCTGACTATTTCAATCAGCCGGAAGAGTTAAAAAATCTTTCACCTCAGCAACTATCACAATTAAAGGAGCAGTATGCAGTGGTGGATGTACGTACCGGGTTTGAATACAGGCATGGACATATAAAAGGGGCGGTGCATTACAAACTGGGAAGAGAAGATGAAATTGTAGGTAAATTTCCAAAGGAAGAACCCATTATACTTGTATGCAAAACGGGGCACAGGAGCAGAGCCGCTGCAAATCGACTTGTACGGAGAGGCTATAAAAATCTCTACCACCTTGAGGGCGGGATGAATAAATGGAGATCTGAAAAATTCGCAGAAGAAAAATAGAATCTATTTTTTGGATAAATATTGATTTATAGAAACTACCTACTATCTAATTACGCTAATCCAAGCTGCTCCAGTTCATTTTTTTCCTTGGATTTTTTCTTGAGGATGTATCTCGTTATATATCCGGCTATTGCATTTGCGGTCTTCTTGGTTACAGTTTTCCCTATGAAGCTGTGAAGAATTTCCTTATTATGGTTAAAATCCGCATTGAACAGATCCTTATTATTATCAACTAGTTCTTCTGATATTCTTTTTATATTTGACGGTCTTATACTTCCCATTATCAGGTTATTTTAAAAGATTATATAAAGAATTTCATTTTTAGATTTTTAAAACCCAGAAAAATCATTCCTTTGGTGGAACGACAGTAACGGGTATATCTGAATGCGCGATTATGCCTGAACTGACAGAGCCAAGTATTAGCTTACTGAATCCGTGCAGTTTTCTGGTTCCTGTTACAATCAAATCCACACCTTTATCCTTGGCAGTTTCAAGAACTATTTTGGCAATTTCCTCACCATTGGAGTTTGCCTTGATCAGCTCATATTTTACACCTTCTTTTTCCAGAATTTTTTTGGCCTTTTCAAGGATTTCAGTGGCCGTTTTATCCTGCCCTTCATAGACTGATTGGGGTATATAAGAATCAAAGCTGGCGCTTATCCCAACTATTGTTGGAATTACATACAATACATAATATTCATCACATGTGCATTTCAATTCAAGTGCATATTTAAGAGCCTCTTTTGCTCCTTCCGATCCATCATATGAAACTAAAATTTTCATATAAAATAATACAAAAGGCTTATATAAATTTATTCAAATTCATGATTATATATGAACTTAAAAATTATTCATACTTAGCATGATTTTTAGCTACAGGTTTGAGTTGTACAGGACTATTTTCAGTAATTTAGTTATCCATAATTATATTATAAAAATATATTTTTTATTCACCGCCTGTGTAGTCCATAATGATAAAAACAAAGGATATGGTTATAATAATAACTCAATTATAAAATAGGTATTTATATTAAAAAATAATACCAAATATACATTTACACTTGAGGTGACATAGTGAAACGAAGTTCAAGAGACTGGAAAAAAAGAGGAAATATGCGTTGGAAATGGAGAAAAAAGAAAATAAGAAGATTAAAAAGAGCCAGAAGGGCAAGCAAGCAGTAATGCTATAGGCTTTCTATAGCGGACTTTCACAGTTTGATTATTAACTGTTTTTCTATTGTTTGATTATAAAAATTCAGGATTATTTTGCAATTTAAATTATACAATATAATATTATTTTGAATATTGGATAGACTATTTATAGTATCGCCCGATCCATTTATATGGTATCTGAAAAAATGAACAAAGATAAGAAGATTTACGGTACATACAGTAACAGAGACTTTAACAGGCCAATACCCGAATTTGAATTTCCCGAGGAGGGAATGGATGCACGTGCTGCATATGAAATGATTCATGAAGAGCTGAATCTTGACGGAATTCCTGAATTGAATCTCGCAACGTTTGTTACAACGTATATGGAGCCAGAGGCAAAAACACTCTTTATGGAAAATGCACACAAAAATTTTATTGATAGCTTTGAGTATCCCCAGATCAAAAAGGAGGAAATAAGGATTGTAAATATACTATCAAGATTATATAATGCCCCTGAAAATACAGAATTTACTGGAGCTTCGACTATAGGATCTTCTGAATCAATAATGCTTGCGCTTCTTGCACATAAGTGGAACTGGAAGGAGAAAATGAAAAAACAGAAAAAGGACATTTCACATCCTAACATAGTGTTCGGTGCTGATACACATGTGGTCTGGGATAAATTCGCTAAATACTTTGATGTGGAGCCCCGTGTGGTACCACTTGATTCAAAAACACTTGTTGCAGACCCGGAGAGGCTTGTAAGCATGGTTGATGAAAATACTATAGCGGTGGGAGCCGTTATGGGTACAACATTTACAGGCGCTTTCGATAATGTAAAGAAGATAAATACCCTTCTCGAGAAACTGAAGGCCGATAGGGGACTGGATGTTCCCATACATGTAGATGCAGCCTCTGCGGGATTTATTACACCGTTTATAGAGCCAGATCTTGAATGGGATTTCAGGCTGAGCCATGTGAAGTCCATAAACGTATCAGGACATAAATTCGGCCTTGTTTATCCGGGAATAGGCTGGCTTCTGTTCAAAGATAAATCAGATCTGCCGGAAGACCTTGTTTTCTATGTAAACTATCTGGGCAACGACATGCCCACATATACACTGAATTTTTCTAAAAGCTCATCAAACATTGCACCCCAGTATTACAATATAATAAGGCTGGGAAAATCAGGCTACAGGCAGATAGCAGAAAATATGATGGCAAACGCCAGATACCTGGGAGAAAAACTTAAAACAATAAGGAATTTAGAGATTGTCAGCAATGCAGAGCATATCCCGGTTGTTACCTTTAAACAGAAAAATAAGGATGTTTATGACCTGTTTGACCTGTCATCTGCAATAAGAAGCTATGGATGGATAGTCCCTGCATATTCACTTCCAGCAGATGCATCTGATACAGTGCTTATGAGAGTGGTGGTCAGGGAAAGCTTCAGCAGGGACATGGCGGAATTATTCCTTGATAGTTTGAAGAGAGCCATGGATACCTTATCCGGGCATTCTACTAGAAAATCCAGTGTGTCGCCAAGGAAGGGGCACTCGGTTTCATAAAAATTATTTTTTATTCCTTCTTGAAAGCTCGTTCATAATATCTGCAAATTTTATTCCTTCATATGCGAGGTATACAGTGAGGTGATATATCAGGTCGGCAGTTTCGTATATTATTCTTTCCCTACCCTGTGCAAGTACTGTTTCTACCGCTTCTTCTCCTACTTTTTTGCGTATATTCTCCTCACCGGAATTAAAAAGTTCGGTCGTGTATGAATTGTTCCTGGGAGTATACTTTGTTCTATTAACAAGTTCTTCCAGTTCCAGTAAAACTTCCATGGAATAATCAATATTTCCCACAGGTGCCGGAGTGCCAATTTTTCTGAAACAGCTTCTGGTGCCCAGGTGGCATGCACTGCCTTTCTGGTCAACCAGAAATAGAAGGGAGTCTCCATCGCAGTCCACCATAACTTCCCTGATTTTCTGGGTGTTTCCACTGGCTTCTCCCTTCATCCTAATCCGCTGCTTGCTTCTGGAATAATAATGCATTAATCCTGTTTCCATGCTTTTTTCATAGGCTTCCCTGTTCATATACCCAAGTGTTAAAACTTCCCTGTTGCTATAATCCTGTACAATCACAGGAAGTATCCCATCAAAATCAAAATTATATTCTGACATTTATACCATTCTCCTTCAAATATCTCTTTATATCCAATGCACTGTATATGCCCCTGTGAAATATGGATGCTGCCAGCGCACCATCAGCCCCGGCATTGAATATCTCCAGAAAATCTTCTGGACTGCCTGCCCCTCCTGATGCTATTACAGGTATATCCACGGCACCTGCAATGCCCCTTATTAAATTCACATCGTAGCCTTTCATTGTGCCATCTGTATTGATAGACGTAACCAGCAATTCTCCGGCACCCAGTGATGCTGCAGTTCTGGCCCACTGGATGGCACCAAGTCCGGTGTCGCTGGAGCCACCATTTATATATACAGTGTATTTTCCATTCTTTAACATGGCATCTATTGCTATCACAGTATTTGCAGTTCCTATACGTTCTGAAATATCCTTTATAATTTCAGGATGCTTAATTGCGTATGTATTTATAAAAATTTTATCTGCACCGTTTCTGATTATGGATATCATATCATCCAAGTCGGTCAGGCCGCCACCAACGGTAAATGGTATGCTTATCTCCGATGCTACCCTTTTCACGAGATCTGAAAGTATCTTTCTTTTATCTTGTGTTGCCTTAATATCCAGAAATACAAGCTCATCCATTCCTTCAGATACATAACGTTTCGCAAGTTCTACAGGGTCTCCGGAATCCTTCATATTCTCAAAGTTTACGCCCTTTACCACCCTTCCACCGGCTATATCCAGTGCTGCGATTATTCTTTTTGCAAGCATATTAAATCCTCCACTGAAATGCTTCCGTTATACAGTGCTTTTCCGATAATAGCGCCATTAAATCCTGCCCGAGCAAGTTGCTTCAGATCATTTATTGAATTGACACCCCCGGCATACATAAAATAGCCGGTATCCCAGAATTTTGTGGTTCCGCTTATATTCCCTGTTCCATCTCTGTCAATAGATGTAAATATAAAACGATCCGCAAAAGCACTCACTTCAGAATAAAAATCTTTATAGTTAATTGTGGTGCTGCTATTCCATCCGTTATATTTGACCTTCCCATGATATGCATCTATGCTTACCGTTATATTTTTGAATTTTGTTGTTATGTCTTCCAGCAGTCTTCTGTCCAGTGCTGCGCTGCCGATAATAACACTGTCAGCCCCCGATAGGTAACCGGTTTCTACAGATTCCGTACTTCTGAATCCGCCCCCGATCTGAATGAAAGATGCAACAGATTCCCTTATTTTTTTCAGTGCAGAAATGTTTACAGGGCTTCCTGTAAATGCCCCGTCAAGATCAACTATATGCAGTTTACCGGAAATTTTAGAGAATTGTTCTGCAAATGCAGCCGGATTTCCGTATTCCTGTTTTGTGGCTATGTCTCCATTGGTCAGTGATACAGCCTGCCCATTGTAAATGTCAATAGCCGGGTATATGTCTATCAAGAAATCGCCCCGAAATTTTTTAACAGGCGAATTCCAGCATCGCCGGACTTTTCAGGATGGAACTGCACACCGTATATATTATTATATCTTATTCCGGAGGTGAAATATCCACCATAGTCCGTTTCCATGGCTGTATATACAGTATCCGGCGCATAGTAAGAATGCATGAAATAAAAAAATGAGTTGTCCTGGATGTCTTCCATTATGGGTATATTCGTCAGATTCTTTACCTGGTTCCAGCCCATGTGCGGAGTTTTCACACTGGTAAATTTCTTTATTCTTCCGGGGATGATGCCGAGGCCTTCGCCATTTCCCTCCTCACTGGAATCAAACAGCATTTCCAGTCCAAGGCATATTCCGAGGTATGGAATTCCGGATTTTATCCTTTCTCTCAATATTTTTTGCACAGGTTTGATAATGCCTGATACATACTGAAAAGACCCCACCCCCGGAAATATTATCTTGTCTGCGTTTTCAATTTCCTGTGAATCCAGTGTAATTTTTCCCCCTGTTACTCTTGCTATGGTAGATAGATTTCCAGCTCCGATATCTATAATTGCAATCATATTGTTCCCTTTGTACTTCTCAGGTATTGATTATCCTGTATTGCAATCCCAAGGGCAACTCCTAATGACTTGAATATGTTTTCCGTGATATGGTGTGCATTTTTCCCGTTCATCATTATAACATGAAGTGTTAATGGCATTGTTCTGGCAAGCGCCCATAAAAATTCATATACAAGATTTATTTCAAAACCTTCAGAATCGGCAAAATCCACATGGAAGTTTATGTATGCCCTGGAAACATCCAGCGAAACCATCACCAGCGATTCGTCCATGGGCATTGTTGCGGTTCCGAACCTTTTAATGTGCCTTTTCCCTGCATATGCAGATAGCTCCTCGGCCACAGTGATTCCCAGGTCCTCCCACAGGTGGTGCCTGAGATCGTATGTACACTTTATTTTCACGCTCTTTTCCATGTAAAAGAATAATGTTTTCATCATATGGTCCAGGATAGGGTCGCCGGTAGCCACGGAAGTTGTTTCCGTGTCAAGTGAAACTTCTATCTGCGTTTCCTTGGTATTCCGTATCATGACCTCACCTCCATGGATCTTCTGTGCAATGGCATATTTTCCATATTTGCCAGTGCAATCCCGAGATCAACATCATCCATAAAATCAGATCTGGAAACACTGGCAAAAGATGTCCTTTTCATAAAGTCATCAACTGTCAGAACAGATGAAAATCTTGCTGTACCTCCTGTGGGAAGCAGGTGGTTTACACCCAGGAAATAATCTCCTGCAGGCACCGGTGCATAGTCTCCAATATATATGGCACCGGCATTTTTTATTTTGCTGAATATTTCCAGGGGATTAGCAGCCAGTATTTCTAGATGCTCTGGAGCGATTTCATTTGCCTTGGAAATCATCTCATCCACATTCCTGCAGATGGTAACTTCAACCCTGCTATTCTTCATATTCTCCTGCTTTCTTGAAGTTGTCAGAAGCCAGGCTTTCGAAGTTAGTCCGTGCTCTAGCTGGGAGTCCAGATCTGCCATAATATATTCATTACTGGATGTTCCATCAGATATGACCATAATTTCCGATGGGCCATAAAGGCCATCTATGCCGGTTATGCCGAATACCTGCCTCTTTGCCTCATTCACATATGAATTTCCGGGCCCGAATATTTTATCTACACGATCCATCCCGATGCCAAATGCCATGGACCCTATAGCCTGGATTCCTCCGAGTTTATATACTTCCTTTATACCCAGCATATCGGCAATATAAAGGGTATATGGATTTATTTTCCCGTTATCCATGGGAGCTGATGTTATGATAATATCCTTAACGCCTGCTATCTTTGCCGGTGCGCCTATCATCATGACTGTGGATGGTAGGGCTTTTTTGCCGGGTATATACATTCCAATACGCTCCAGTGGCGTGTACCTTATACCGTAAATAGAACCTCTGGAAAAGCGCATACGATCCCTGTTCATCTGCATCATATGATTGTCGAATATGCGTTTGTATGATCTTTTTATTATATCTTTATCATACTCCGGCACAAGCTCTATAGCCTCTGCAAATTCATCCCGGGAGACCTTAGTGTTTCCCGAGTATTGATCAAATTTCATGGAGTACTCTTTTACTGCATCCATTCCACGATTTTTAATATCTGTTAGTATTTCCTTCACATAATTTTCTGTTTCCATCCAATTCACCAACCTTTTCTATAAAGTTATTTATTTCTTCGTATTTTGTCTTCTGGGAAACCCTGTTCACAATAAGGGTTGCCTGTATGTCCATAATTTTCTGGATTTCAACCAGGTGATTTTTCCTCATTGTTTCCCCGGTCTGTATTATATCTACAATTGCATCTGCTATCCCGGTTTCAGGAGCAAGCTCCAGTGAACCATGTAAACTTATAACGTTTGCACGGATTCCCATTGAGTTCAGATATTTTTCAGTTATCACCGGATGTTTTGTGGCTATATCCATGCCCTCCATATCTGAGATATCATACCCTTCCGGGGCAATTATACTCAATCTGCATTTTCCGAATCCCAGAGCAAGAGGGGCAAACAGGTCTGTACCACTTTCCAGAAGTGAGTCTGTTCCACATATTCCAACATCCCCGGCATATTCTGTGTAAACCGGCACATCCCTGGGCCTCGGCAATATGATTTCATTTCCGTTTTTTCTGAATATCAATTTTCTTTCATCATCGATACTAATATCGATTCCGGCCTTGCACAGAAGGGCCAGAGAATCGTCCATTAATCTACCTCTCGGTATAACAAATTTCACTTTTCCACCTCCGTATTTTTAATGTACATTCTGTATACTGCTGCTAGATCGAGGGCAAATCCGCATGCGTCTGTGTTCTGGATCCGGTAATTGCCACCACCCCCGAGAAACCCGGAATCACCATATATCTCGAATATAGGGCCATTGTAGTAATCGGGCTGCCTCACGGTACCGAGATCTATGATAATCCTCGGATCGTCTAATTCCTCGATTATACTGTCCAGTATTTTTATTCCACTATATCTGGTTCTTGTGCCCATGGTTTTAATGATTTCATCCTTTTCCTTGGTCCCTATTTTATCAAGTACAGAATAATCCCTATTTTTTACCGCCTTTTTTATTTCAGACCAGTGTTTGCTGTCAGAATACATGTTAAATATCCCGGAAAGTCCGATATCAATCTTGAAGTCCGGCAATCCCAGATCATCCAGAACCTTGATTACTGTTTTTAAAATCTTGATGCTACCGGCCATCGAATCGCCACCTATTATTTCTCCTCCTGCTTTCAGAGATTCCATCAGATTTCTGTCGGTCTGCTGTGATATGTAGAATATGGAAGAGTTATGTTGAATTTGCCTGTCCATTAGCCTGACAGTTATATCCGGCTCCAGAACGTAGACTTCATTGCGGTAAAGAAATTTAAATCCATCAATATCCTCAGACTTTAGAAATGAAGCGGGAAAGACTTCATAAAATCCTGAGCTATAAAATGATTCTCGAACCTTACGGGCTACTTCACTTAGCTTTCTTTCCAGAGTTTTCAAGGTAACCACGGGTGGATAGGGAACTTAATAGCATATCGTTTGTAATGCCTGTCCTCCCATGATGATGTATATGCCTAAGACTAACAGTAAATACCGAAAAGCTGGCATTAGGTTTTATATACATCTCCTTTTCCATAAAAATTGAATAATAATATAATATATAACCGTTATTGATAAAAGTTATGATGTTAATATTAATTTTGATATTAATATTTTCAATATATAAAAATTGTAGTAGTTTATATGTATATATTTAATAATGAAACAAAGATTTATATGTAGTAACTTTATATATTTATTATGAAGAATAAGATTAAGGTCTTATTTGCCCTGATTATCCACCTTATGATGGTATTACTCTCATATGGTAGTATTAACAGTGATTCTTCCAATAGCTACCTGTTTATTAACCCAGATCATGAAGTTAACTGCATGTGTGGAGTGGGTGGGGGTGGATCCGTTTCAGATGGACCTGCACCGACAGCATCTATTTCAATGCAGTCATTTCCAGGTGTCTTTGGGTATGGAAAGAGATTAAAGATATGCGTGGATGTTACATCCACGGGTTCTGGAAGCGATACAATGCATGTATTTCTTCACAAATATGAATCTAATGGTGTCACCAAATGCCAAATAGGCACAAAGACTATCGATAGTGCTGGGGAATACATAGTGTACTACACTCCACCAGCTGGTTATTACAATTCCCCATACATATCAGCATATATATGCAATTCATGGGGTGTTTCATGTCCAGTAGTGTTTACACATTCATTTTATGTAGCAAAGGCATTGTATTCCTCCATAGGCTATGACGGGAATGATACTATTTATCTATCTAACACATGCCAGCCCACAGAAAGCATATACGGAAACATCAACCTCCCTGGTGCCAACAAGTCCAGCACACCTTCAAGCGATGTATGCCCAAATGTCATTATCGGCAATGAATCCTATACAGAATTTGAAAGTGGAAGCAAGCTTATCATTGAGGTAAATGTAGGTGAAACCGGTGCAGGGAAGATTGATTGTATAAGGGAGGTAACGAATGGCGGTGATATATGCGCATCTTCATACCCTGATAAAATGACATTCTCCATAGAGATGTCAGGCAATGGCCCTGAGGTAGACATGCTCAAACACAATGGAAACGGATATGGGATGAACATAACATCCGATGGCAAGGCATTAAAGGAGAGTAACGATATTGCATCCCTTATGCTGGACGGCATGTCCCTTCTTCCTGTCGCTGGCTATGCAGTTACAGCCTATGAAGCATCAATGACAGCATACAACCTTATACACTGCCTAACATCAAAGGATACATCATGCAGCAACAATGAGGCAGGTGTAACATTCCACATAAAAGGCGGGAATTACTCCACATCTGATAAATGCAGCTATGTAAAATCCGGACAGAATGTATACTCAGCTGGCACCTGTGCATACATATGCATTCCTAATTCAGACCTTTCTGTGAACAGGACACTGACACTGACATACCAGAATTACTATGTGCAGGGGTCCAGCGCGCCGGGGTTAAAGGCAGGTGCAGAGGCAAAAGAGACGATAAATGCTGTTACAGCATCTGCTATATACGGCCATGTTGATTATACAGGCACACATAATGTAGACAGGGTCAATAACAGGCACGTGTACATAAAGGATACAGAAAATGGCGAATACTACCAGGTTCCAATAGTCAATGGACATTACCTTTTCTATGCAGAACCTGGAACTGAATATTCAATATATACACATTCATCAAAAAAACTTAACAAATTAACAACAATTAATGGGAGTGAACTGAAGGATGGAGGCAGTAAACGTTATGTAATAAATAGTGACGACTTATGACTCTTAAAAAATCATATAAAATAATAATTTCGATAATAATAGCAGTAATATTAATCTCCACTGCAGTAATATACTTCTATCCACATAATGATACACAGTACTACAATGAAGGAAAGAACATAGATTTAAAATATTCTCCTGTGCACATGTGTGATGTTGGGTACCATTGTGGCAAATACCCTCTGTCATCATATTCAATTGATAATGGAAAACAGTCCTATCTAAATTCTACATTATTGGCATGCAGGTACAACGATTTTGCTAAACCAGAACCATATAATTACCATTTTTCCCTGAACATAATAACACACAACCTGAAATCAAACAAAATAAATATAATTCTGCAGGACAGAAAAGCATATGGATTTATTAATTATAAAAATACTGAATACTGTTACAATGAAAAATTGGGAAGGATAGAGGTAAATGCAAAAAATACAGGGAATATAAGTGTGGTAGGGTTGGTATATAATTTCAATGCCACAAACTGCAATATTAATCTAGAGGTATCATCAGGGAAATTGACAAATACATACTACATAACAACACAGGTACAGAGTGCATTATACGGCCATGTTGATTATACAGGCACTGGAAACATAGACAGGGTAAATGGTGAGTTTATTATAGAAAACGAAAACAATTCACATATGAATATAGTAAATGTACATAATGGATACTATTATTATTTTGTACATCCTGATACTGCATATACACTGTATTCACTGAACAATGGCACTTTGAAGGAAATAGGGACAATAGGCAATAGAACAATATCGAGTGGAAGCAGTAAACGTTATGTAATAAATAGTGACGACTTATGACTCTTAAAAAATCAAATAAAATAATAATTTCGATAATAATAGCAGTAATATTAATCTCCACTGCAGTAATATACTTCTATCCACATAACAGTACGGAATACTACAACAATGGAAGAAGCATTACATTAAAGTATTTCAATAAGGACCCTGCCCTGCTAAAACACAATCATTACCATGTATCATCATACTATGATAATGGTAAATTTGTTTACCTTAATACAAGTGTTGAACCTTTAGCCTATAATGAGTCGGGATATTTCTCATGTGCATGCATGCCTGTAAACCTGACAGGCAGTACAGTAAATGCAAAATATGTATATGTTACAGTTACAGGGAAAGATACCTGTGTTATTTATGGTGGCCATTACAACGGTACAATAAAACAGACATGCACTGTAAACCGTAATACTGCTAGGCTGAACTACAGCGGCAGCATGTGCTTTATTGTAAAGGTTATTGGAATAGACGGGTATTTAAATGACAATTATTACAATTTTACTGTTAAGATATCTGCCGGTAAGCTGTATAATGTATACTATATTGACACTGTTCAGGAGAGTGCTGTATACGGTTTTGTAAATAAAACAGGTACAACAGGTGCTGATCCAGGATTGAATAGTGAATTCTTTGCATATGACATGAATAATTCCAGGATATATGATATTAATATAACAAATGGCTATTATTATTTATTTACAGTTCCTGGAAATGAGTATGAATTCTATTCGTATTATAATAATACAATGAATAAAATATTTATAAACAATTCAACAGAGCATAATATCTACACTATGAATGCCCCTGAGGGGTCTATGTTTACAAATGTATATCTTAATACCCTGCTGGGTAAATAAATATTAAGGCGTTAATGTGAATATTAAATCCCATTACAAAATAATAATTTCGATTATAATTGTGGTAATATTAGTCTCATCTGTAGTTATATACTTCTATCCCCATAACAGTACAGAGTACTACAACAATGGAAAGAGTGTTGATGTAAGGTACTTCAGCAGTAATTGTACGATTCGATAAAATAAATTAATGGGCTCCGGGAGGAAAAACTATATCGTCGAACTTTCTGTAGTTTTCCTCATCAAATCTCAATAAATCAGGATTGATATTATTTTCAACTGCCAGATAGTATGCCAGATAATATAGAGGTACCATGTTCAACAGGGCATTGAGATATTCGTCTCCTAAATCTGCTACATCAACGTGGTAATCACCTTCCCCATTAATTGTAAATGTTTTTGTCCCCACAACCTTGCATGCCTTTACTATATCCATTGAGCGGTTTTCCACTGTTCTGCTATTGATTATAATTAGAAGTGACTTTTCATCTATAAGTGATGTGCAGCCGTGAATGAATTCTTCAAGCTCGATTCCTTCGGCATGTATATGGGTAGCCTCCTTTATCTTCTGTGCTGCTTCCCTTGCCACAGGTTCCTCCGGTCCCGCACCTAGTACAAATATCCTGTTTACATGTGCAAGTTCATGGGCAAGCTTTCTTATCTTCGAATCCATTGATACGATCAGGTCCTTAACAGCTCCCATTACAGCGTTAATATCAACCGGAAGATGAGAATACTGCGATCCTATGTACATTGCCGCTATTGCATTATCAAAAAATGACTTGGTGTTGCAGAGAGATTTATCATCAGAATCGATTACGATGCTTTTATCTGAGATGTGTTCCATTGGTGTTCCATGATAATGTGTTATCCCTGCTATATATGCAAATTTTTTCTGATATACCAGTGAGTCTATAGTGGATTTTGTTTTCCCGCTGTTCGATATACCTACAACTGTGCCATGCACCGGCATATAATAATTTAATAGTTCAAAGGACTGCACAAATGAATATTTTAAATCGGATTTATAAAGAAATCCTGCCCCTATTTGTGCAGCGTGGTACGCAGTACCGTTGCCTGTGAACAACAATGGCCTGTTAAGCAGAAATGAATAATCCAGATTTTCCATAGTCTTTTTAGTTATGTTCAGCGAATCCGGGGTTTCTCTCATCATATCATACATAAAATATGGATGTTTTACCCTTTTTTCAGGTACTGTATCTGTCATATGTGAATAATGCTTACAGGCATATAGTTATTTTTGTGTAGCTATCATTATAAATTTAAAGTTGAATGTGGCCAGCTCATAAGGTTAAAATATTATAACATACTGGATATACATGGTAGATCCAGATTTTAAAACATTGATAGAAATGTCGAAAAATGCAGGCGATATAACAAAAATAAATCCAGCAATGCTCAGAAACTTTATGGATGAAACGTCTATAAGTTCCCAGGGTGAAAAGATTGATATTAAAGAAATCAAAGATTATGAAATAGAACTCAGGGGAAGATCGTTGAAGGCTAGAATGTACAGTGATGGAAAACCAAAATCTGCCCTGGTGTATTACCATGGAGGGGGTTTCCTTTTCGGCAATTTAGAAACATATGATAATTTCTGCAGATTTCTTGCAAAGGAGTCTGGAGTAAAAATTATATCTGTTGAATACAGGCTTGCTCCAGAAAATAAGTATCCTGATGCATTCAATGATGCCTATGATTCTTTCCACTATATAATACAGAATATGGATAAATTCGGCATAGATGGAAAAATAGGAGTAGGCGGTGACAGTGCAGGTGCAAATCTTTCAGCTGGTCTTTGCCTTAAATCCAGGGACATGAAAACAGAGATGCCGGTGGTTCAAATTCTGTTTTATCCCAGTCTGGCACCGGATAACTTTTCACGATCGTTTATAGAATATGGGGATGATTATGTAATTACCGGAAAAATGATAAGCTATTTCGGTTCTCTCTATTCCCGGGACATGAAGGACTATATAGACCCTTATTTTTCTCCTGCAACTGCAGATAACCTGTCCGGACTTCCACCTGCCATAGTAATATCCAACGAATATGACCCATTGAGGGATCCTGAAGAGAGCTATGTTAAAAAATTAAGGCAGGCAGGTGTAGCCGCAGTTGGAATACGGGGAATAGGCATGATCCATGGTTCTGCTACAGATTTTGAAATTTCTGATAGTGCAAAAACAATTGTAAAGATGGTGGCCAGAGTCATACCTGACTATTTATGATGTTACCTCAAAACCATCGTCAGTCTTCTTCAGGAGCCTGGAATATATCCCCCACTCAATCAGTATTACCTCCAAGTCATGGGATCCGTCAGGATTGTTAAATGTGGGAACGTCATTCTCCTTTAACCTATCAATTATATCATCCAGGCTGAATGATCCCATGGAAAGTGCCGTTTTAAATGGCTCTATGTTTTTTAATGATTCACGTATAATCTGTTTTCTCTGATTCATGCCTGATTTTATGTATTCTATTCCCTTCTGTGATATGCTTATATCTCCGGATTCTGCATTTACAAGTCCAAGATTAGAAGCGGTATAAACTATAGGCATCAAATCGTCAAGATCTACTTCCATTTCCTTTTCCAGCTGGTAGAGATCTGTTTTTCCGTCGAATATATTGTTCAGTACATAGAGGAGCCCCAGAAGATCTGCTATTCTGGCATCAGGGTCTATTACATCCATAATAAAGTATATACATATTGTATTAATAATATTAATGTTATTTGATGGATATAAAAATACAGTGGCATAATATATATCATAACGGATTATGCCGCATACACACCTTCCTCTGCTACATATTTCTTCTGGGCTAGGTCCATCATCTTTCTGGTGAATAGCACTGAGTATACTGCAACTATTATTCCGAATATTAGTGACCCCCATGCAGCAAGTGCGATATCACCGGTGGCGGTCGCTATATCAATAGTTTTCATCAGACCCGTTTGTACGGTCAATGAATGGGTGCCGTATATGGCCGGCCAGTATTCGCCTATCATAAGACCTCCCCACGCACTGTTTATTGTGGATGAAATACCACTGATGAGATATGGAAATGTTGATGGCAGTATCACCTTTCTCATCTTCCTGAAATATCCCAGATTCAGGTTTCTGGTAATTTCCCAGTATTCAGATGGCATTGCCTTTACACCCATCCAGAATGAATAAAATACATAATAGAACGTACTTATGAATCCCAGAGATAAAACGTAAAGCTCATTTGTGTATACACCGAATATACTGAATATAAAAGGTTCTGTCAGTATAAAAAGAAATGGAAAATATATTGGTGCAGGATACGCACTTAGTGACTGGATTAATGGAATTCCATATTTTTCTGCCCTTCTATTTACTGCAAGGTAGTATCCAAGGAAGATGGCAATTATCATGGATACGAGCAATATTGTTCCAACCCGGAGATAATCGTATCCAAGGCCAATGAGGAGTGATGGTGTTTTACCTGTAAGAACCCCCCACTCACTCAATTTCACAGATGTAATAAGTGATATGGCTTCGTAAAGTATTGCTATTAAAATAATTATACCTATTACCGCATATACATATTTAAATCTCTTCTGTTTTTTTTCCTTCTTTTCATATGTTTCTTCGTGTTTGTCCCCTTCCCTGTACTTGTAATATCTGGCTAGCCTGGTGAGTGGATTTTTGGAAAGAACAGCAAATACTCTGGTAGTTTCCTTGAGATTTAATCTACCACGTTTCATTACAGGAGCATCCGTATCCAGTGTGTATCTCCCGACGGCATATTTACTGAACTCCCGTAGTATTATTATAATTGCAACTATTGCAATGCCCATTATGAGCAGTGCCATTTCTATGTTGAATAATTGCCCATCTGCAACAAAGGTGTCCAGAACAGAACCTATTCCGAAAGTCTGGTAAGTATGTATTCCAACCTCGAATACCTCGCTAACTGTAATATAAAAAAAACCATCGGAGACGCTGGGAAAGAGATTTGCAGTAATTCTTGGCACGGAAAATGGAATATAAAGATATCTCAATTTGGAAAATAATCCGAAACGGGAATTTTCAACCACTTCAACCATTTCCCTTGGAACGGTCTTAAATGCCTGGTATTCACCCATCCATATGTTCCATACGACCGCGGTGAAAACAAGAAAATCAGCTGCAAGTTCCACACCAAGCGTTCCCCCGATTCTGGTAATAAAAATAATCAGAACTATGGGAAAGAACGTAATTACTGGAACCGATTCAAATATTTCAATGAGGATTATGTAAATATTCTCAAAAAATTTTGATTTTATCGAGGCATATGCCAGGAACCATCCCATAATTATAGAGAGTATTATCAGCCCGATTACACGGGCCACCGTAGCCAATACGGCCAGTGTTATAAGTATTATTGCCGACATAACCACACCTCATTTCTTTTTCCTCGGCGGAGTCAGATAACTGTAAAGCATATCTAAATTTGCATTAAAATTATCGCTTCTGGGATTTCGTGGCCTGGGCATTGTAACTTCTACCTTTCCTACAACCGTTGCAGGTATGTTGTTCAGTATATATATCTCATCTGCAAGCTCAAGCACCTCGGTAAGATTGTGTGAGACCATGATAACTGATTTTAATGGAGTTTCCCCGCTGAACAAAATATTATATATATCCTGCCTGAGCCCCTCGGCTGTTAATTCATCCAGATGGGCAAATGGCTCATCCATTAAAAAGACATAAGGATCCGCGGCAAAGGCTCTTGCAATTGCAACTCTCTGTCTCATCCCACCGCTCATTTCCTTGGGATAAAGATCCTCAAAACCATCAAGCCCAACTCTTGATAACGATTCCTTCGCCTTGGTTTCCATTTCATCCCTGGACATGTTCTTTGTCTTCATCGATAGCATAACATTTTCCTGGGCATCCATCCATGGAAATGTAACTATGGATTGATGTATGAGAGCAACTTCCGGTATAGGCTCGTGGAGAATTTTTCCCATCACTTTAACTATCCCCTTATCGGGCTTCAAAAAACCACCAAGTATCCTGAGAAGTGTTGATTTGCCTATTCCGGATGGCCCTATTATTGCAACAAATTTTCCTGTATCGGCTCTAATATTAATATTTTCAAATACATCATAGCCGTTATCATATGAAAAATAAATTCCATCCCCCTCAAGGACCGAACTTGATATATTTTCATTTTTAATTTCTACTTCCATTATGATTCACCCCTTTATGGTGAAAATACCCCCGATCATAATGGTTATTTTTATAGTGTTTATTCTATATTCACGAGGTTATCTCCAAAACGATATTAAAATAATCTATATATAATTATGCTGAATTTCATTATTTAAATTGTATTTGTTGATTTATTGTTTTTTATTGAAAAAATGCCACCATTTTTTGGTTTTATTCGTTGATTCCTCATTGAGAGCCACCTGTTTATGGTTTACAGGTTCCAGCAGAACATCTTTTCCCACAAAAATAAATCCAAGAGTTATATTGTCTATATTGTCATTGATCCATTTGACATTTCTGTAATCCCTGAATTTATCATTGGAAACTATGAGACAGTTTTTTTCTCTTGCATAATCCAGTATAAATAAATCTGCACGGATACCTGAAGGCGCTAGAATTACTGATTTATCTTCAATCATACTATCAAGTTTTTGCTTGTCATCCACGGTATACCTTATATTGGCATCGCAAATTGTTATTATTTCGGATGCTTTATATTCCCTAAGTTTATTGATTACAGTTAAAATATTTTCTAGTTTAGCCTTTTTCTTTCCGGATTTACTCATGCCGTACATTGCTACATTGCTGCCATCTATAATAACGATTGATCCGGAAATTTTATTTTGATACATAATCAAACGTCTATGCGAATAGAAAATAAATAGGTTACCTTAAAATATCTAATCGCCCAATTCTTTTAATTCCTTTTTGGAGAATAGTATTTCTTTTAATTCCCTGTCAAGCTCAGGATCGTTTCTTCTCAGATATTCAAGCAGAAGTGAGAAATGCTCCTTCTCATCATCCCTGTTGTGCCTTATTACATCCTTCAATACAGAATCCTTTGTAGCATCCAGTCTCTCATCATAGAACATTATTGCCTGCATTTCCTCTATTAATGACTGCCTGGCCCTTGACATATCCTTTGTCTTCTCATCTAAACTGTTTTCTGTTTCATACATTGGCATAAATAAAGAAATGTAAATTTCTTTATAAATATTCTTATCATATAGATATTATAAAAGTAATGTTGCAGTGTTTGTCATTCATACCCGTGTTCTATCTCTACCAATCGTATATTGCCTTAAATTTTTTTATTCCAAAATAATAGATATTTATAAAAGTACAGTTTTCGTTCTTATTATTTCTTCCATTGTATTCCCATCAATCAGTATTACGTTTTTCTCTATTTTCGATAACTCTACCAAATCTGGTTCGAATCCTGCTTCCGAAAATATAATAAAAATTTTGCGCCCAAAATCAAAACTGGTTGATTTTCCCTTTAAATTCTCAAGAACCCCGATATTGGCTTTTCTATTTCTATATTTAACCTCTCCGAAAAAATGTCTACCAATAGAATCCTCTCCAAGCATATCTATTTCGTCGATAACATACTCATTTCCTGTTTTCCCATTTTTTCCCCACCATTTGCCTATTTTTACTATATCAGCATTTAGAATGTTTTGTGAGTATTTTACCAGGAATTCGGTGCATATATCTTCGAATATTTTTGATGTATACTCCTTGAAATTTTTATTAATTATATTTCTTAAAATTCTTACGTTCTCTCCGTCTATGTACTCCTTATTTTCAAATATATATTTGAAATAGAAATAAAAATAGTTACTTTTTATTTTATATAACCCATTATTTCGTTTCTTATTATATACGGGATATTCCTTTTTTATTATATCGAGCGACATTAATTTATCTATATATGGAGATAATTCATTAGTTTTATAACCCATTGAATCTGCTATATCGGAGACACCAGTTTTTCCAGAGGCGATCAATTTTAGAATTGTAAAATATCTTTCTGGGTTTGATAATTCTTCTCTGAGTATAAATTCTGCATCGTTATAGAAGATGTTACCTTTTGACAGATATTGGGCAAAATAATCCTTATCAGGGTCAATTAAGGAAAGATAATATGGTATACCTCCCACTAATGCATAAATTTCTATAGTTTTTTTAAAATCTGGATAGTTGAAATATTTATAGGTATCACAGAAGTGGAATTCATCAAGTTTTAAATTGCCGGTTCTTCTACCATAAAGAGGGGATGAATAGCCGAGCAGATCATTATAAACAATATTTATCAGTGAACCACTTAATATGAACATCATATTTCTTTTTTTTAAATATAAATCATAATATTTCTGGAAAATTGAGAGAAATGATTTATCAGACATTATTATATATGTTATCTCATCTATAATTATTATTATTTTTTCTGTTAATCTCTCGGTCTTCTCGGCAAGGTATTCAAACACAGAAGACCAGGATGTGAAGGGATTCTCGGAGACTATTCTATCATTGAAAAGTGTAGACACTTTTATTGAAAAAGCTCTTATTAATTCTCTACTATTCTCCTGTGTGCTGAGAAAATAGGCAGCTGGTTTATTTTTGCAAAACTCATTGATAAGATAGGTTTTTCCTATTCTGCGCCGACCATATATGATTATAAAATTACCTTCTTTGGTATCATATTGACTTTTTAAATATTCCAGTTCATAATCCCGATCTACGAACATAGATATATATTAACTTCTAAAATAAATACTTATCTAATCTCAATTAGACTAAGTTGACTTAGTCTAATATAATTTATTTAAAATTGGATAAATCATCAACTATTCCTGCAGATATCATAAGCTGTTCATTTTAAATGAATACCTACCTTATAATTTATTAACAAAAAATGGATAAGGGCACATGACAAGCCGGATTGAACAAATTATGGGACTTTCAGATGATCTGGATAAGATGAACAGAACTTTTAAAGAGAGCGAAAGTTTATTTGATTATATGGGGCTAAAAATTACAGGTATAGAAAATGGATTCTGTCAGATGGAATTACCCTATGATGAGAAAATTACAAGGGCCGGAAAGGTTCTGCACGGGGGCATGATAATGAGTGCAGTTGATTATGCAGGTGGCATCACTACAATGACGGTTAACGATGGTATTGATCAGGTCACACAGGAAGTAAAAATTAACTTCCTTGCGCCCATGGCAAAGGGTCCGTTCAGGATAGAGGGAAAAGTTGTAAAGGCCGGAAGAACAGCAGTTATTGTTGAAATTAAATTCTACGATGCGGAAGGAAAACTGGGTGTTATGGCACTTGGAACGTGGTATATAATAAGAGACAGGGTAATTAAAAAATCATAAATTATTTGAGTTTGCGTGTAATAAATACATACCAGAGAATATAATTAACATTGAAGGTGATATCTGAATGAGTTTAAAATTAATTATGCCGGACAAGGAATTTTACGAGATTAATAAAATAGAGCGGGCAGTGCAGATTGGGAGAATTTACTTCAATATTTTACTTCCAGATCCAGAAACAGGATTAACAAGATATGAAAGAAATCATGAAAACATATCCGCTGACCTGCGAACATTTATAGATGCAAATAAGGAAAAGAATGGATCAAGAAGAATTTATGATATGGATGCTGAACTCTATAAAGCTTATAAATTCCAGAAAATACTTAATGGATTTATCCTTAAAAGCAATACAAGAGAGGGAAGAAAGGCAAGATTGCTGGAAAATAAAATTGATAGCCTGCCCGTAGATATACAAAAAAGTGGCGATTTTACAGATGATGATCAGAATAGTCCTGTAATATCGGAAACACTGGATGCCTTTAGCTCCATGAAACTGGCGACCATGCTTGAGACACTTAAGGAGCATGAAATTACCAAAAAAGTAAATGGTATAAAACTGGTTCTAATTCCGGCAGATGTAGACCTGAAAAATAATACGTTACCATTGGAGGTATTCTGTTATACTGAGGATCCAATTAAGGTCGCGATACAAATTTGCATGATAAAATTCAGGGAAAAATATATTGAGGTGGAATACGGAAATGAATTCAGGGGAGATCTATTCTATGCATTTATAAGTACTTCACCACCTGGTGATATACTTAAAAAATTTCTGACGGAGATTTTTTCTACCGAGGAAGGTAATAAAAAACCTCAACATATAATTAAGAAAAGCAATAAAAATAAAGTACATACTGTAATGCAGTTGAGAGTGCGCATAAAAGGCATAAGCCCACCCATATGGAGAAAGCTTTTGGTAAGGTCCGATACAAAACTTCATGATTTGCATCTTATGATTCAGTCTGCTTTTGGCTGGGACAACTATCATCTTTATGAGTTCTTTGATGGATTGGCTTATTATACAAAACCAAGTGATGAGTGGGAATCCGATCCAGATGAAATTGACTCAACTAAGGTCACTATAGAAGATCTTAATCTGCATGAGAGAGACAAGTTTGAATATACATATGATTTTGGAGACGGGTGGGAACACACAATTTCTGTAGAGAAAATACTTCCGCTTGATTCAAGTTTAAAACTTCCTGCCTGTACCGGTGGTAAAAGAAACTGCCCGCCAGAAGATTGCGGAGGAATTTTCGGTTATTATGATGTTCTTAGAAAAGCCGGTAATCCAGATGACCCCAATCATGAGGCTACTGTTGAATGGCTCGGGGAGTACGACCCTGAGAAATTTGATCTGAAGTTTGCCAATTCAAATATCAAGAATTACAAAGACATGGAAAATGGGTTCATTTAACCTTATTAAGCTGGAAGCACCATAGGCCACAATGAAGGATGGAAGCAATCGGCTATACTACAAATATAAAGAATACGGAATAAATGTAGTTAAGCAGGAAAAGAGATACACATCTAAATGTTCTTTCATTGACAGTGAGTAGATAAATAAACATAAAACATATACTGGAAAGAGGATAAAAAGAGGGATTTTCAGATCAGCACATGGAACTCTTATAAATGCCGATCTGCAGGCTTCTTACAGTATAATAAAAAAAGTAATCCATGAAGCATTTGTGAACGGGCTCGAGGATATCTGGTTAGACCCACGAAGTTTAAGCATTAAAAAGATGAACATTTCCAAAGGTGTTTGTTAACATGGTTAACAGAAATCGTAACCTACTGACATCAGAAGGATTTATTCCGGCTATCATATATGATGGAAAGAAAATTATATTTTTCCATAAATTAATTATACTAACAGCCCATATTTGAAGATGAATGGAGTGGAAATAGCATTTCAGCTTAATAATGATAAAGAGGAAAATGTTGTTCTGGCGCTTGCAAACTTAACCGGAAATTACTTCAAGCAGGATGAGAAAATGGATATTACATGGAGAGTTTTCCACGTAACACTGGACAAGGATAAGTACTACAGGGTGCTGTACAGGGGAGAAAAACTCAGCGACCTCCATCCGGAAAATAAGAAAAGAGTTAAAAATAAATTTGATGAACTGAGTAAAACAGATTATAATGCACTTATGGCAGAATATGATTCAGCATCAAGGAAGGATAATTTCCAGAAGGTTGAAATAAAGGTACTTACAGAAGAATATGATCTCTGGCAGGACAAATTCTGGAATTATTTCTAATCCTTCTTCGTGACTACTATATCAAGGCCGCGCCATTTTAACTTATATCCCATGGCAGGCAGTACCCTTTCAGGAACCAGGCCCTGGCTTTCAATATATGCAAACATCCTTTCAGTATCCGGGTACAGGTTTGCCAGCTCTTTTTTAATAGAATTGATTGAACTATCATCAAGCTCTGAATTTAACTGCTTTTTCCCTGAATACTTTTCTTCCAGTATAGACCTTAATGAGTGAAAATCTATATCGCCATAAAAAATTATTCCATCCTTTACCTTTTTATCTTTCTGATCCAGAACGTATATATTTTCCCAGTCAGCTTTTCCCTTCAATTTTTTCTTAATCTCCTCATCCTCTTTGGAGCGGTATTTAGATGTTATATTTATGTAAATGTCCCTATCAACTACTTTAATTACATAATCGGGGAAATAAACTTCGCCTTCAACTATCAGTGGTTCAGCCCTTCGAACAAAATCATATGAATCATCTTCCTTATGAACATTTTGAGGTAAATAATATGATACTGCATCACTTAAGTTCAGTTTATATACCTTCACGGTTTTTTCGAACTTGTCCTTTACCTTTATATCGCCCTCAATGCTCCAATGATCCAGTCCGCTTATTCTATGCATCAGCTGTGCAAACCGGCTCGCGTAACGATCAGGATTTTCAAAGATATTCAGCGGGCCTGTTACCACTATGGATTTCAATTCAGAACCCGAAATATTGGTACTGTAGAGCAGGCCAAGCCTCT
>JAJZZW010000067.1 GCA_021797385.1 Thermoplasmata archaeon
ACCTGAATATTTCTCCTTGTTTATTACATAATCCTTGAGTTCAATAATCTTACTTTTATTCTCCATTCCCATAATCTCAGAGGATTCCTTCAATGCCTGACCATGGTTTTCCACTATCACAATGTCCGATTTATCAAGCACGTCAGGTGCAGCCTCCCTCCGAATGGGGAAGTTGGACCCTGCCAGATTGATGTGGTACTCATCCGGCAGCTGGGAATAGTTGAATATTGGTGTATTGCTGTTTGTTATGGTTGTAATGACATCGGACTCTTTTAGAACTTCAAGATTTTCTGCCTGCTGAATTCCGAATCTATCCGCAAACTTCTTTGAATGTTCGGGATTCCTGGAATACACAAATGCATTGTCCAGATTGAACATCTCTTTCATCCCAAGGAACTGTGACTCCGCCTGGAATCCCGATCCAATGAGGGTAAAATTAATAGATTTTTTCCTTACAATTTCTGATGTGGCCATAGCTGTAAGTGCGCCTGTTCGTATCTGTCCCAGGGCATTTGCCTCAATTAGGTAAAGGTCTTCAGGCCTTTCTGTATTGAATATTAATACTGTAAAATGAATTCCCTTAGACCCTGAATAATATGTTTTCAGTCCTGCAAGGTGCCTTTCAGCGTAATAACCTGGCATGGTATTCAAAATATTTTTATCCACAATTATGCGATCCCTGGGATGTGTATCAGAAAGGCCTTTGCCATATGACATGAATGCCTTTCTCAGTTCCTCGATGCATTCTTTCATATTTAAACTGGATTTTACATCATCCTCACTAACATATGTTATCATGATAAAATCATTGTTCTAACCGTTATAATGCTTTTGGTATTGTCATAATAAAAAGAAATAACTTTTGTTAGAGAATTTGGATAACAAAGAATTTATAATATTATTAAATAATATTATATGGTATTCAGGGCTGTATTTATAAGGCCCAGCAACCGTACAGGGTCTGCCTATTTGAGCAAATGGGGTTTTTTGCCTGCTCCGCTTGGGCTGCTGGCTCTTGCTGGTGAAATTAAGAGAATAAAAGATAGCCAGGTCAAAATAATTGATATGGAGGCAGACAGCATATCCCTTGATGATGCAATAAAGATGGCTGTTGAATATAAGCCTGATCTTGTTGGCATCACACTTCATGCCACTGCTGCCCATAACAATGCGGGATATATTGCACGTGGGATAAAAAAACTCAAACCTGATACAGTGCTCGTAGCAGGGGGGCATCATGCCACATTCCTCCCAGAAGAACTGATAAATGCTGGTTTTGATATCTCTGTTCTGGGGGAGGGCGATGAAACAATATACGATATTGTAAATTCAATTATTGAGGGAACCGGATTTGATGGGATCAATGGCATAGTTTACAGATCTGACTCCGGAATTAAAAGGACGAAACCTAGAAAACTTATAGTAGATCTGGATACACTTCCTTTTCCGCCACTGGAACTCCTTGACCCTTCAAAGTATACATTCAAGGTTTTCGGTAAGGAAGACCGTGTTATGTGCCTGGAGACTTCTCGGGGATGCCCATATGGCTGTGATTTCTGCTCCGTTACACCAACATGGGGCAATACATGGAGAAATAAATCCAATGAAAGGATTATACAGGAAATGGAACGTGCCAGTGAAGCAGGCTATAACTGGATATTCTTTACCGATGACATATTTATAGTTGAGCCTAATGTAAAGCACAGGAACGAACTTTTTGACATGATCCTGGAGAAAAAACTCAATACTTCGTGGATTGTCCAGATGCGGGTTGACGTAACATCCAGGCATCCTGATCTGATTGAAAAGGCAGCTAAAGCAGGAATGAGCATATCTTTCCTTGGTGTTGAATCCGGAAGCCCGGAAATCCTGAAAAAAATGCACAAGGGGGAATTTACCCCACAATCGGTAAGTGCCGTAAAGGTACTTTCCGCAAATGGAATCGTGGTAATTGTTGGAATGATGGTAGGTGCACCCTATGAACGATACAGGGACCTGAGGACAACAGTTAAATTTTCCAGGGAGCTGGCGAGGGCAGGAGCCGACGCACTGCAATTTTCAATTTACACGCCGCTTCCTGGAACAAGGATATTTGATGAGGCACTGGACAGCAAATCTCTGTTTACACTGGACTGGGATAGGTATGATGTTCTGACACCTGTTATGAAAACCCGTGTAGGCCCGGTTTTAGACCAGATAGTGCAGTTCTATGCATCGTACTCATTTTATATTTACAAGTTCATGCGAGGCAAGCTTCTGGGCCTGAAATTATCAGGGAAGAAGAATAAACTAATAGATACAGGAACAAAATTCATTATCGAGATGATGCCTGACTACCTTAAGAGCATAGCAGCCTTTCCAAGGCATTTGCTGGTGACATATGATATGTACTGGAAGGCAAAGAGCAAAGCGTTTATAGGCCGTGAGGGGCATGAGGACATATCAGAAAACTCCAATAAAATAATTTATGATCTGGGAAAAAAGAAAAATGTCTATTATATGATTAAAAAATAATTTATAAATTTATTATAATGAATTTTATGACTTACTGGATAGTATTTTTTTAACTGTTTCTATTATATCATTTTGAGAGTATCCCATAGCAATGGCTTCATTAACAACCTCTGTCTCTCTTTCTATCAAGTTTCTTTCAGTATCTGGCTGTCTGCTTTCGGCTACTGTATACCTCTTGTTCTTACCTATGGTAATAATGCCGTTTTCCCTTAATTTCTGGTAAGCCTGATTCACCGTATGGAAGTTTATGCCCAGTGTCCCGGCCATAACTCTGGAGGATGGAAGTACATCTCCTTTTTCCAGGTTCCCGTTAATAATATTCTGTATGATTTGATTATATAATTGTCTATAGATTGATGCATCAGAATTCCTGTCCAGCCTAATCTCCAAATTTTTTGACATATGTGTTATATATTCTATAATAATATAAATAGTTAATTGCCAGCTGGTAAAATCTAAGAATTCTATGTTTTCATATAAAAAGATGCACCCCTGATAAAAAACTTATCCATTCACCTGGGGTTTATTGGACCTCATCCTTGCCCTGAATTGGTAATCGTCTCAAGTCTAAATCCATTCACCTGGGGTTTATTGGACCTCCTGAAGGAGATCCCGGGTGTCTTGGTTTGAAAAGGATGCTAAGTGCACTCATGTTTCTGCCACCACCTTCCACTTCCTTGAGGCCACGGAACAGAAAAGATGATACGAATCTACCGGAAAATACAATCAAATATGAAAATGTGAGTGCAAGTTTCAGCGGAAAGAAATCTATGAACAACGATAGGAGATATCCTCCTGTAAGTGCTCCCATGAAATATATTGCGCCGTTAAATCCATTGAGAATGGAAATATACTCCGCACGGTGATCCTCCGGAACAACATCAAGTGTATAGGAAGTAAGAACCGAATTCTGGATAGAACCTATAAAACCACTGTATATTTCAATACCTACAAAAAGTGGAAACGAATCGAAAAAGGCATACATTAAAGGGATTCCACTGAGCATAATTTTATTCAGGAAAATCAGAGGAATTCTGTTGACGTTATCAATGAATTTGGCAATAAAATATTGTGTAACAAGTGCAGAACCGATTGAGGCAATAGTAAGAAGTGCCACGATTTTAAGTGAAAAGCCCATTATTGTAACAATTGTTATGGGAAACATTGGCCAGGCCAGCGACCAGAAGAAAGATTGTACATTGGTTGCCATGAAATATTTATAAAATGTACTATTATTCCTCAATGTTTTCAACGTTCCCATAAGATTCTTGGTCATCACCGATTTACTGTGTTTTTCTGTGAGCATGAATCCTATTACAGCAGAGGCAATATATGAAATTGAGGCTGCAGTGAATGGGATAACAATATCTTTTCTAGAATCACTGTCCAGTAGGAAAAATATTGCTATCAAGGATATAACAGTACCGAGAGATGCTATATTCGTTATTATGGCAAGAAAATGACCCCTTTTCTGTTTAATATTATCAGCAATGAATGAATACCAGTTTACGGTGATCATAGCCGAAAATAGTGATATAAGTGCGTAGAGAATAATTAAGTCTACAGGATTATATGAATATGGTAGCATATACCACAGTATGGCCAATATTACACTTCCCAAAATCAGAAAAGGCGTTCGTCTTCCGACCCTATCACTTATTCTCCCCCAGAAAATCTGGCCGAGATTGCTCAGAGAATTTGATGATGATTGTAGCCAGCCCATTTCTACAGCTGATGCCCCAATCATGACTGCAAAGACTCCGACAAAGGAAGCTGCAGCAGTGGCACCGGCTGCTATTATAAGAGACCTGAGGGCTATAAGTTTTCTATTATTCATTTAAACTCTTTATAGCGCAGTTTATTTCTAACCTTTATTTGAATTTATTCAAATTGTAAAAACTCATCTTACTAATAATAAATCTAACCGCAATCGGATTATTTATTTCCTATAAATTCAACAAGATCTTTTGTATATTTGCTTAAGCGATAATTTAAAGTTTTTATAGGAACTATTAAATATACCTATCGGGTTTTATAATAATGAAAATTGAGGAGCTATTTCTTTACGATTTAAAATATGGAAGGTTGAAAAGCGCCGTGTCCAGTGGTGTTTTCTATTCAACCGGCAAAATGTATATGGATGAAGAAGTGGATGAGCTCATTTCCCGATTGAAACATTCTGAACTTGCCAGTTATTCTGGAAAAAGATATATGGCAAAGTGTAAGTATTGTGGAAACGATACATTCTATATAGTGCCATATACAGAAGATGATAATTTGGCTTCAAATATGGAATTATCCGAAAATCGCATAATAAAAAATAAAAATATTTGCTCTGAGTGCGAAATGCCTGCAGATAAGATTGACAAATGGGAAGACTTTCCTGGCATCAAAATTGATAATAAGGATTTACCTGTCGTGGAGATGCTTAATATACTACATACTCTGGTAAAGAATGCAGGGTTAAAATTTGATATTCCTTCTGTCTTGAAAACACCTTATCATTCACATATATTTGGAATGCAGATTACAAACGACTTCGATTATATGGTTGATATGTATATAAATGGTGATAAAAACCATATAATAGAAATGTTGAACCCAATGAAGCGGGAGTATCCATCAAGACGTTTTATCGTTTTCAATTTGGGTGAATCTATAAAGGAAGTTCACGATACGATCGGGATTGAATTTTATAGCTCAACTGATATACATGATATGGAAATCAAATTCAAGGAGTTTCTAAACAGTGTTCTTACCTCAAAGTATTTTAAATTCGGAATCTGTCAGTTCGACGATGTGCTTTTGAATGGCCTTGAATTGAATAATATGTACGGATTGGAAACTTTTTCATCCGGAAATTCAACATTCTTTCTCCTGAAATTTCTAAAGCATGGTTTAGAAAACAACCAGAACGGTCTGTATATAACCAACAGGAATGCACCAGAATATATATTAAACATATCTGATTCGATAAATCTTGATATGAAAAAATATGTTAATACAAAGAACCTTATAGTCATGAACTCCAACTCTTCACTGACAAAGATCGATACAGGCATGGATCAGTGGAAAATTAAGGAGGAAATCTCTAAGTTCATCTCAGAAATTTCAAAGTATGTAACAAAATACAATATAAAGAGACTTGTAATAGACTCAATAGAGCCATTGGAGATAAATGGTAGTGAGGAGAGTATAAGGTATCTTTTCAATGAATTAAGAAATCTGGATTGCGTGATAGTATGTACCAAATTTATAAACAACATTAATGCTAATCCCATCGAAGATCTTTATTTCACAGGTATTGCTGAAATCGACCAGATTATAACCGAGAATCAGATTAAAAACTTACTAATATTAAAAAAATTCAATCTTACAGCTGATGCAAGAAGAATAGTGGAATTTGAAATAACTGTTGATGGAGAGCTGGAGATAGTGGGCAGAAAATGAATAAAAAGCCATATATAATAGCCGGTATTACGGTTGTTTTTATAGTTTTATATTTATATTTCCTGATAACTTCCCTCGTTCTCCTGGATAAAACTGTCACATTGAAGTTAATGAGCACAATTCTGATTTTAATAAATGTATTTTTTATAATGCATTCCTTAGAATATATGTATTATTATGTATCAGCTTCATCAAAGTACGAAAATAGTGTGACATACTATTTCAGTATGTATTATCCATTCCAAACATCTGTTTTTATTGCATGTTATAATGAGTCAGCCGACGTGCTTGAGGAAACAGTCATAAAAATCAAACAGATGTGCAGAATAGGAAATGGAGTACCTTACATTCTGGACGATTCCACCGATAAAAACAAAGCAGCAGCCATAAAGCAACTATGTGAAAAATATAGAGTTATATATATACACAGGGAAAATAGGAGAGGTTACAAGGCAGGAGCACTGAATGACGTAATAAAAACTATTGATACAAAGTATTTTGCAGTATTTGATGCAGATCAACATCCACTGCCAGAGTTTCTGAATGAAACATTGCCTGTTATAGATGATGACGATAGCATAGCACTGGTCCAGGTTCCACAGAAATATGAAAATAATAATACCAATGTGGCGAAGGGTGCAAATGATATTCAACAGGTGTTTTATAATTTCATAACTGAGGGCAAGAGTCTCGAGGATAGCATGTTTTCCTGTGGATCCAATGTAGTTTATAGAACTAAAGCAATTTTGTCTGTCGGTGGGTTCGATGAGAGTAATGTTACTGAAGATCTGGCAACTTCAATAAAATTGCATAAAAAGGGATATAGAACAGTATATTATAGCAGACCATTGGCATCTGGGGAGGCACCGCAGACTTTAAATTCATATTTCATTCAGCAATCGAGATGGGCCCAGGGTTCTCTTGGGATATTTTTCAAGGTTATCAAATTACTTTTTAAAAGAAGAGCACTTACAGTGAGGCAGAAATTAGGGTACCTTGTAACTACATCATGGTATTTTGTAGGTTTGGTAAATATAATGATGCTTATATTCCCATTACTGTTTATATTTTTTAATGTGGTTTCAATCATCACACCATCATTTTATATTTTTATATTTGCATTTTATATACTGTTTGAATTTGTTGCATTTGCCATAACTATTGTGAGTATACAGAAGTCTATTGTTCCATTACTGAGAAACGTATCACTAACGTTTATTAGTAGTCCCATATTTGTGAAATCAGCCTTTTATGCATTAATTGGGAAAAGGACTTCATTCAAGGTAACACCAAAGGAAGATTCTACCAAATTGCCCTTACGAGGAATTTGGGCTCAGGTGTTACTTATACTCATAACCGGCGCCGGGGCTTTATACTCTGTTATAAGATTTACACATGGTGGAACTGTACAGTATCTGTATAATGGAATGTTTTTATTATATTTTTTTATTTTATCTTTATCAGTATTTTATTTCAATAAATAAAAGAAAGTCTACCCCCCACTCATTTGTCTACTGTGTTGAAATTATATCACATATCTGGTTGAAATGTCAAGCTTACACTGATTCCACCAGGAAAACTTATCCCAATATCAAGGTAAAGTGCCCCTATATTTTTTGCTATTACATCGAGATCTTTCTTTTCTTTCATAAACCAGTGACTGAGCAAATCAACAATATCAGGGCGTTTTTCCATTATAGAATTAACAAAGTTATTGAGCTTAAGAATTTTAAAATATGCATCATAAGGCTTTAAATCCCGTTCTATACTGATTTTCATTTCGTCATAAAGCTTCTCCATAAATCCGCTAAGGTCAGTATAATCCTGTGTAAAATCATTTTCCGTTGCACTTCCTGTTTTCCATTTGTCATATAATTTGTCTAACATAATAATATAAAGTATTATTTTATAAATATATTTAGCTTATTTGAAAATATCTGAGAATTGATTATTTATATATTTGTCAAAAACATAATCTATTTAAATATAATTCGTGTTGAGGAATTACATGATATACAGGGAATTCGGTAATACGTCATTTAAAACTTCGTGCATCGGAATGGGTACTTATTACGACATGAGATGGATTTTCAAAACATATCTGGGCATTTATAGCGGAAGGGAACAGAAAGAAGATGCAATAAAATCAGGTATTGATAATGGGATAAATCTTATTGATACTGCAGAACTTTACCGGACTGAAAAAATTATAGCCCCTGTCATTAAGAATTACGAACGTGATGAACTCTTTATAGCTACTAAGGTATTTCCAACACATTTATCTCCAAAATCTTTAGAAAGGGCATTGAATAGAAGCCTGAAAAATCTGGAAACAAACTATGTTGATTTATATCAAATCCATTTTCCTAATCCCACAATTGATCTCAAAAAGACTCTAAGAACAATGGAAGGAATGATCGATGCAGGAAAAATAAAATATATTGGCCTCAGTAATTTCTCTCTTAATCTATTAAAAAGATCTCAGGATATTCTATCAAAACACGAAATAACTTCTATACAGATAAATTACAATATATTCCACAGAAAGAGTCAGAATGAACTGATTAAATACTGTGAACAAAACCATATAGCCGTAATGGCATATTTTCCTCTAGGTCACGGCAGGGTTACACAGAAACAGTACAATGAATACTTTGATTATGTAAGAAAAACAATAGGGAATGTACCCAATGCAAATATTGCATTAGCGTATTTGATAAGTAAAAATCAGAATGTATTTCCGATACCCCGGGCTTCTAATCGATTTCATGTAACTCAGAATGCCAAATATTCAGATATTATATTAAATGAAGAGGATATAAAATATCTGGAGGAAAAGCTATAACATAAAAATTGCCATGTATATCTATATTGCTTGCAAAAATGCTTATCGTATCCGAACAATAAGAAAATAAATATAAATAAGAGAGTTTAATATTATAATGGAGAGAAATGATAATAGCGTTGGTATCATTTATTGGAGGAAGACTATCAGAGGCCAGTAGTGATTCTTCCATGGACATGGATGATATGAAAAAGACACTTGCATATGCATTTCTGTATGATTTTCCAGTAAATGTTTATACGGAAAATGAAGACTACAGAATTTTTTCTTTACTATCGATTAAATACAATGACCGTGGAAATCTGTTCTTTTCCGGAACATATTATTCAAATAGTGTGAGAATTAAGAAAAACTTTTCATGGAGAGAGATAAAAAGAATTGAAATCAATATAGAAAAGGAACCTGAAAAATCCATTTATTAAAAATTATTTCAAAAAACCAAATTAGTATTCCCTTTTATGGAAATTTCTGCCGTTTCTCGGAGTTCTACTTCTATTTCTATCTCCTGATGAAGGTTTTCTTAATTCTCACACTA
>JAJZZW010000068.1 GCA_021797385.1 Thermoplasmata archaeon
TCATTCGGCTACAGGCTCAAAATATACAATGCCGACATAAATGTTATTTTACGTTTCATGGCAACCAGGAATCTGGAATTTTATGGATTGAAAAATTTATATGAGGAGGATGCGGATATAAACAGTGTAGAAATATATCCTGTTGCAGTAAATGGAAAAATCAAATCAGTTATAATCAATGGAAGTGAATATAGCAACAATATCTACAGTGAGGTTTACAGGTCCATAGAAGATAATGATATTATCATATACAGGAATTATTCAGGGGAATTTATAACACTGCTGCATGAGATGAAAAGGCATGGCTACATGATCAGCACAATATTTGGCCATGAGAAATCCTTTGAATCCTACGGCAGGCATTCCTATATGCCTGGAACAATAAAAATTAAAAACCGGATATGCATAGATGCTGATTCGTTTATTTACAGGGAATCCGGCCTTTCCGGGATATTTGAGCTTTCCAGGGTATCACTGATGCCTGTAGAGGCTGTGTCCTCAATAACGCCGGGGACCGTGGTATCCGCAGTGGAAATAAAAGAAGCCTTGAAAAGAAAGATACTGGTTCCATTCAGAAAGGATGATTATGAAGTACCCAAAACACCTCATGAATTTTTCAGTGCAGATGCAGGTGGCATTGTTTTCAACCCTGAGCCTGGTGTTTACAGAAACGTGTATGAGATAGATTTTTCATCAATGTACCCGGGCATAATAGTTAATTACGGTGTATCGCCAGAACATATTTCCGGGCAAAAAACCGCATTTCTTTCATCTTTTTTGCGCGATTTGCTGGAAAGAAGATTATTTTACAAGGCCATAAATGACAGGTCCGATGTGTATTCAAAAAGGAATAAAGCACTGAAATCGCTTCTGCTCAACTCTTTCGGATACACAGGTTACAAAAATGCGAAATTCGGCAGGATAGATGCACATGAAAAGATCACGTATATTGGAAGGGAAATAATAGAAAAGGCGATGCGAATAGCAGAAAAAAATAATTTCAGGGTTTTACATGGAGTTGTAGATTCTCTCTGGCTATCGGGCAGCGGAGACATAATAAAAACTACAAATGAAATAGCTGAAAAAACAGGGATACCGATTGTGATTGACTCCCATTACAAATGGATTGCATTCATGCCACAGAATAACGGAATAGGGTCTGCAAACAGGTACATAGGACTCCGGGACGATAATACCTTCAAGGTCAGGGGCATAGAAATGCGCAGAAGGGATACACCGGAGCTGGTAAAAAAATTCCAGGAGGAGGCACTTGCCATTTTGAAATGTGAATTCCATCAACTCTATAATAAATCCGGAGAACTTGATAAACTGAAAAAGAAGTATATGAAAATGGATGGATTTGGCATAGATGATTTCAGGATACAGTTCGGCATAAATAGGCATATTGAGGAATACAGGGTAAAAAATATCACATATTACCTAATGAAAAATTCCAGATATGGCCGTGAATTGTATCTAGGCATGTCTATTTCGGGCATTGTAATGGATAAAACCCACAACATTATACTGGACAACACCGAATTTTTTGACAGAAAATATTATTCCCGGCTTCTGAAAAGGGCTTTCAAACCGTTCGATTTTATTGTTTTAAATTCTTCCCATAATGTCCCTTATTTTAATTGAAAGGATGGAAACAGGCACATCATTTATTGATATATGCTTTGAAACACTTGACCGGTTGCCCCGGCTTTGCAGAGATGATGATACAATATCAAGATTTTCAAGCTTCCTGATCACCCTGTATATTTCCGGCCTTTTCAGGGCAATGCCATAGGATTCCCCTATTAGTTTGACACGGTTTTCCACCGTTCTGACATCCGCTGAAAGTTTATCCCCGAGAAGGCTGCAGATGGATAGCAGGACAAGAAGCTCCCTTTTATCAAGAAGTGATAATTTGCTTTCTGTTATATATGGATTTATAAGGGAAACAGCTGAACGCACATCATCATTTTCTATTGAGCCTGATAAACGGTATTCTGCCATATACGCTGCTTTCTGTAAAAGTTCTATAGCAAATCTTGCACTGCCCACGGGAGCTGATATATCTGAAATATATTTGATTATAGAATCATTATATGTACCCTGTTCAAGTGACAGTGCCGCCCGTTCTGATATAATTCTATAGATTTCACTGTTGCTGTATTTATTGAATTTGAGTTCAACCACGGTTCCGTATTTTCTTTCCATGTAGCTGAATGGATTTTCCATGGATATCAATATGGTGCTAAGTGGAGTCCCATAAATTTCGGATGCACGGAAGAGGTTATACAATCCGTCCGTATCACTTTTCAGAAGGCTGGTCGCCTCATCTATTACCAGTACGGTGGTGCCACGGAATGATATTATTGAATTTAACGTGGAAAAAATATCATGGAATGACAGGCCACGGTATGATACGGGCCTTCCGAGCCTTGATAAAATGTGCTCAAGCAGGGCCCTGATATTCTTGAATGAGAGGGCATTCTCATAAATAATGGATTTATTGCCACGCATTAAGAATTTTACTGTTGATGTCTTTCCGGTTCCCGAATCGCCGTGAATTATTATATTATTGGATATCCCACTGATGGCGGGGTCCAATATAGATGATTGTATGGCCGCAATTTTATCGTCTCTGAAAAATAGTTTTTCCGGGACATAGGATATATCAAGAGGCGCTGGATTTGCAACAATCATTATAAATGAATTTTAAACCGGTTATAAATTTTCCTGTGATGATTGCAGAACCGCCCGGTTTGATCCGGATAATATAGCCCGGACATGCTAAGGTAAAATGACCTATACCATGCAATAGTTAATTAATTATTAATAAACATTTTTGTGTATTTCCTGATAATATATATAAAAATTATATTAAAATATCTAAAATATTATATATAATTACTATTTATATTTAGATATTTTGTTTTTATAAGATAAATATTTAAATATTTTGGTAACCTTATGATTCAATGTCAGAACAGAATAATGATGAGGTAATTAAAGATGGCTTTGAGGTTGTAGGGGTTAATCCAATACCTAAAAAAGAAAGGAACATGACTTCATGGAAATTTTTTATATTCTGGGCCATGGCCAGCGGAGCAGCACTTGTTCCAATAGCCGGAGAAAAACTGTATAATATGGGATTGATAGATGCCGTTATAGCTATTCTCCTGGCAACGGGCATAGGATTAATACCGGCAGGTTTAATATCAGACATGGGCCGGCAGATACCGGTACCGTCACTTGTAGTGGCACGAAAAACATACGGCTATATGTCGTCCGGTGGCTACTCACTTATATTTACGTTTTTGAATCTTGGATATTTCGGGCTGAATGATAGTGTCGGGGCCCTGATAATCAGCAGTCTCACCCATACATCCATTATAGAATGGTATATTATTATGGGTGGCATACAGATACTTCTTGTTCTCCTTGGAGCTAGATGGCTTGAATATTTTTTCAGGTACACTGCCCCTCTTCTAATAATAAGCTTTGGGATACTGACCTATTTCCTTTTTACCACATACAGGATAAATGCAGGGTCATTGCTTAATCCTATAGGGCCGTTTACATGGGGTGGCGCGCTTGATTTTCTCCTCGGTTTTTCTATACTAGCATGGACATATAAGATATCCACACAGACCAGATTCGGGGTTCCATTCTCCACAAAGGAGAAGAGAAAAACAAGGGCAGGCTACTTTGTTGCAAGCCCGCTGGGAATAATGCTCCCTGTTCTTCTTATGGGAATAGTCGGATTTTTTGGCAACAGCGTGGATCCGAAGATAGGCTGGAATGTGGCAGTCCTGGCATTTCCAGGAATACACGGAATAGACAGGGTTATAATAATTATAGCTGCAGTACTGCTCGCACTTTCATTAATACACCCAAATGCCATGAATCTTTACCCAGCAACGGCTGATCTTCTCACATCTCTTCAGCCACTATTCGGGAAAAGTCTGCATGAAAAATGGGCACAGCCGGTAGCAACACTTCTTCTTGGTATAGGCGGAATAGTACTGGCAATAGCAGGCATACTTGCACGGATATCCTCTTTTATAGACATACTGGAGGCTATAATATTTCCGTTCACATTTATACTCATTTTTGACTGGTTTATGCGCCTAAAGCATACAACAGGCATAAAAGATTATTATGAAATACCTGGAACTATAAAAAATAACATAAGGTTAGGTGCATTGATTCCTGCTGGAATTGGAACAGTAATAGCAATATTCGGGATAGGGCCTTACGATTATATATTTGCATATTTCCCGCAGGCACTTTTCGGATCATTGATAGGCCTGTTGATTTATGTAATTATTTATTATTTTAGAACACCCGAGAGGGAAAAACAGAAAAATTCAAAAATGATAGATTATGATAAATTTGACATGGAATCTGAATAAAATATTCCTTATGATAATTTTAATATTTTTTAATAATAAAAATGAATTTTATGCCTGTTTTATGAGGCTTTCTATGCGTTCGATAACATAATTCCTATCCATGCTGGAAAGGAAATATCCGAGTCTTGGCCCTTTGTCCTTATCTATAAAAATCCTGTAAAACAGGGTAAATATATCCTTGGGTGTTACGTTTCTTTCGCCTATTATGCTATAAATCAGGGCATGTATTGCTTCGGATGACCAGTCTGATTTGCTTGCTTTATCCACGAATTCCTGCATTATGGATTTCTGTGCATCGGTCAGTAGAAATTCTTTATCCGTAAGTGAGAATTTAATGTTATCCGGTGCATATTTGGACAGCCAGTATTTTGCTATTGTAATTTCACTTTTGAGATAGTCGTCTATTTCATCCTTGTCGTATCCGCTTCTTTTCAGGGCAGATAGCAGGGAAGAATCATTGCTGTATATCTGAACGAGTGTTACAATATGCCTGAAATTTATTTTTTCCGGGGCATCGAGGATTTTTATTCTGGACATTTCATAAATACGCTTAAAATTTTCATTGTTCGATTCGTCCAGTCCAAAATATGCACGCTCCATTTTTTCATAATCGTCTATGAGGTTCAGCAATCCCATTCCGGGATCAAAATCAATGTGCCTTCCCGGATCATTCTTTGCTATGAGGAATCTCAATATCTCCGGTGGTGCGAATGTTGTTACTTCCGATGCTGTTATTGCAATGCCTGTTGATGAGTGCATAACGCCGACGCCTTTCAGAAGTATCCTCTCATACATGAGTGGAACAGGCGGAGTGATATTGTAAATATTTTTTGCTATCTCTTTCCCTGTATCGTATGAACCACCGGCAGCTGCATGATCTTTTCCGAAGGGCTCCACGGTAACGCCCAGCGCAAACCATTTTGCCGGCCATTCAACACGCCATGGCATTTTGCCATCGTCCTTTCTTATGTCTGCACGGTCTTCATTGCCACATGCATGGCATTTGTAATACGCATAGGGTTTTTCATATTTAGTTACTGTAGATGAGTTAATTTTGCCACATTTAGAGCATCGGGGCTCATATGGGTACCAGTTTTCATCCAGTTCATAGCCAGCAACATCATGCATGATTCTGGCAATTTCCTGCCTCTGGTTCATTGCCATATCGATTGCATCTGCCAGTTTTCCATCCCTGTAAAGCCCGGTTGTGCTGATTACCTCAACATTAACATTTATCTTAGCAAGTGTTTCAAGAAAAGGTTTCAGGAAATAATCCGAATACTTCCCGTTGCCATCGGGAGCCGGTATATAGCTGAGTGGCATTCCAACGTACTGTGAATAACTGCTGTCAAGAAACGGGTATACTTTCCTCAGGGGGTCAAGGTCATCACAGAGATAAATGAATCTTGTTTCCAGTTTTTTATCCTGCAAAGCCCTGTTTATTATGTCCCCCGTGAGGATCTCACGCATATTCCCCACATGTATCGGCCCTGAGGGAGAAATTCCTGTGGATACTGTCTGTTTTCCCTTTAGATTTTCAACCAAGGCATCTGCCCAGTACATTATTATCCCACCATAGTTGCCCGTATCAGGGACCTTACAGGTACGCCGTTTATTTCATCTGTGCTCAATTTTGATACCAGTACAACGCATAATGATACCTCGCCACCCTTGTTTCTCACGTCATCTATTGTTCTTTTCATGGTTTCTCCGGTACTTATGACATCGTCCACGATAACAACCTTCTTTCCATTCACTCCGGCAAAATTGCTGCTGAAAAGACCTTCTTTTCCTGAGGGGTGCGGCCTGTATACTATTAATTCTCTTTCAAGGAGATCAGACATCATTGTAGCATAGGGTATTCCGTTTATTGTTATCCCCATAATAGATGTAAATTCATCATCAGGAACTTCCTCCACCACTATATCTGCCATGATCTCTGCTATTTTTTCAATTCTGTTTCCGAAGACTCCGATACTTCTCCATCCTATCTTTGTATCAGATACCCGGCTGCCCTTCAGATCCTTGCTTAAAAGCCATGTTATAGTATTTACTGAAAGATGTAGTTCTGTAGATATTTCCTTATCCGACATGCCCTTATTCTTCAGTTCCATTGCCCTGCTGTATAATTCTTCAAGACTTTTCATAATTTTACCTCTTTAATACCTTCCCTGATTCTTGCTGCAACAACTTCGAGATTATCGATGCTTGCAGTTTCTCTTTCCCAGTTTATCTTTTTTCTATAGTATCTCGGTATAATGTGTACATGATAATGCATTACCACCTGATTTGCAACACGGCCATTATTTTGCCCGATATTCAAACCGTCTGTTTTTAAGGTCTCCTTTACTGCTATTGCTATGCGTTTAACCACCAGTTGAAGTTCCAGGTATATTTCCTTATCAATGTCAAATATATTCTCATAATGGTTTCTAGGTATTACAAGGACATGCCCCTCTTCTATGGGTGCATTATCCATGAAAGCCAGGATATTTGAACTTCTGTAGACAAATGCTGCGTTTTCCTTGATTGCGATTTCCCTGCAGAAAATACATGTTTCATCGTACATTTAAGCTATATTATATACAGTATAAAAAATATTTCCGTTTATAAAGCATCTGTTGGTTTTATTAACCGGAAAACCTAAAGTTTAAAGCATATGGTGTTAACAGTACATTCAAAGTATTTTATAGCCACTTTCCTCTCCACATTAACGCAGGGAGCTTCCAGCTTTAAGGTTAAATATATAAGTTATAGCAATATAATCACCGATGAAGGATATAAAGGTTATAGGCAGTGTAAATATTGATATAATCATGTCATCCCGGAAATTGCCTTCAACAGGTGAAACCGTAAAGGCGGATAAATATTATCTGTATCCGGGGGGCAAGGGTGCCAATCAGGCTGTTGCTGTTTCACGGACAGGGATAAGACCTGAATTTTTTGGAAAACTCGGTAATGATTACTTTGCCGAGATAATAATTAATTATTTGAAAAAGGAGAACATGGAACTTTCAATAAAATATGGGCAGAATACAGGCATGGCCATGATAAATGTAGAAACATCAGGAAGGAATATGATTACAGTATATCCGGGCTCCAACGGGGATATGTCCATTGATGATTTCCCGGATGTTAAAATAAGAGATTCCATAGTTCTATTTCAACAGGAAATACCACTGAAAACTATAAGGGATTTTATAGCCAGGATAAAGGAAAATGGAAACGTCATTATTACCGATCCGAGTCCGTATGTTGAGGATAGGTACATACTTGAAAATTCTGATATTATTACACCGAATCAGACTGAAGCCCAGCTGCTCGCGGGTTGTGATATAAAAAGTATCGAGGATGCAAAAAAGGCATCATCAAAGATAAGAGAAAAATACAAAAGTAATGTTATTATAAAACTGGGATCAAGAGGTTCACTGGTCGATTACAACGGTGAATTAAAATATTTTAAACCGTATAGTGTGAAAGCCGTAGACACAACAGGTGCAGGTGACTGCTTCAATGGCGCATTGGCATCGGAATTCCTAAGAACAGGTGACATTGACAGGAGTGCTGAATTTGCAAACATTGCTGCCGCCCTGTCAACAACTGGACACGGTGCATTTCCGTCATTCCCTTACCAGAATCAGGTTATTGCCATAATGGAGGGTAAGTGAGCTAATCCGGGTAATATTATATATCAATATAAAATATGAGATTATGACAGGAACAATAAAAATGAACGATCCGCCACCGAGGGCTTCCCTTCAACCGGGAAAATCTTTAAAGTATAATGTAAAGCATACTATAATGGTTATGAGTGGAAAGGGAGGGGTTGGAAAATCCACCGTTGCAACCAATCTTGCCGTTACACTTGCACAGAAACAATTCAAGGTGGGACTCCTTGATGCAGATATAAATGGGCCTGATGATCCGAAGATGCTTGGTGTTGAAGAGGAAAAGGCATTTGGCAATGAGGAGGGAAAAATAGAGCCGGCAAAAACAAAATACGGTGTGGATGTAATTTCAATGGAAATGGCCCTTCCAGCCCATGATACACCGGTCATCTGGAGAGGTGCCATAAGGCATAAGGCTGTCCAGCAGTTTCTTGAGGATACATCCTGGGGTGATAAGGACCTTCTTGTCATTGATCTTCCCCCTGGGACAGGTGATGAACCCCTGAGCATCTGCCAGCTGGTACCGGATGCCGATGGAATTGTAATAGTAATAACTCCACAGGATGTTGCACTTCTGGATGCAAAAAAGGCGATAAACTTTGCAAAAAAGGTCAATATGCCTATTCTTGGCATAATAGAGAATATGAGCGGTTTTGTATGCCCCCACTGTGGCCAGGAAACCGATATATTCAAAAAAGGCGGTACAGAGAAGATAGCCAAGGAATATGGCATTCCATATTTAGGAAATATACCTATAATGCCTGAAATAGTTGAGGATTCCGATTCCGGCATTCCTGCTGTTTCCAACAACGAATATATTAAAAAATTCTTTGACACAGTTGCAGACAATCTTATAAAAAATCTCAAAAAATAAAGCAATAAAATTAATTTTTAGCATTTTTACTGTAAATAATGATCTAAATGAATATTTATCATAAATATGGAATCATACTTATATGGGGAATTGAAATTTTTTATGTGTTATTGAACGTAATTTTCCGATTAGGTAAATGAATAGTGATAGTACATAACTAAATCTACTGATATATAATAGTATGAACTTCATGGCTCATACAATGTTTATTGAGATACAGTAATTTAAAGAATTAATAAATAAAATTTAAAATAATACCAATGAAATGGCAATACCGGATAATAGATTTATAGATTGCAATTTTCAACCAGTTAGTAGTCGTGGACTTAATACCTCGCAAAAGCTTGATACTT
>JAJZZW010000006.1 GCA_021797385.1 Thermoplasmata archaeon
GGGGAGGGTTTTGTTTCTCATAACTCAAAATTAATTCCCCCAATTTTAAGCTTTGGCTGACATTATAATATTACTATAATTACTGATTGCTACATAATTAAGCAATTATAGTTATGAGTCTCAGTCGGACATGCGGAGAGTCTGTTATTATAAGAAATATTTAATTAGTATATTAGCATATGCTAATAAGTGAATATAATGACAGGAAAAATAGCAATTGTAATTAGCTCAGGTCTGGATCAGCGTGCCAAGGTAATGTCCGGATTGCATGTGGCAAAGAGAATATATGATGCAAAGGATGAAAATGGAATTGAAAAACTGGAAGTATTCCTCTTTACCGGCGGGATAAAGGCTCTGGGAAAAGGAGAGGACAACAGCGAGGTTATTGATGCTATAAAAGAGCTACGGGAAGCTGGCATCATCCTTGAGGCATGCTCAAATCAGGTGAAGACCTTGGATATGGAGGATATTTTCAAGAAAAACGGGATAAATCTTGAATTTGCCAGGGATGCATTTTCAAGATATGCAGTAGAGGGCTATACAGTTATATCATTTTGATTACTGTATAACAGGTGATTTTATTGCCAAGGGAAGACAGTATATCATTCCTTGTTCTTGACACAGAGTCAAGCCATGGAAGGTATTCAAGAGAATACAAGGAGATTCGATTCAATGATCTTGTAAAATTTCATGGACATGCCTGTGATGGACTATACAGGGGGAGTTATGCACTTTCCGTGGCATTACATGATCTGTTTCCGGAGGATATAATAGATAGAACAGACCTGAGGGTTATATCAAGGAACAGCCCGTGCCTGGGAGATGCTGCCACATATCTTACAGGTGCAAGGGTAAGATTTGGAACCCAGGACGTCGGTAACCGATCAGGTGTGTGGTATATAGTACAGAAAATATCAACAGGTGAAACGGTAAGTGTCTCTGAAGATGAGAATTTTTTCCCTCAGGAAATCTCCGGTGTAGAAGCATCACTTTCTTCCATGACAGGATCAAAACTCTCTGAGAGCCTCACTATTCTGAAAAATATGCAGGACAGCTGGGTGCAATCTGTATTGCTGAAAACAAAACCGGATGAACATTACCATGCAAAACGGATTGGGTATGAATGGAATGAAGTGCCATACAGCAATAAGGGTATTCGCAGCGATATTATGTTCAAGAATGTGATATAACACTATGTCCCAGTCAGTAAAAAATCAGAGTATAGAATACGTCGCGAATGTTATGAAAACACTTGGGGATCAAAACAGGCTGTATATATTTTCATTGTTAAGCAAACATGAGCTCTGTGTTTGCGAAATAACCGCAATATCACACTTATCCCAGTCAAATGTATCCCAGCATCTTGCAAAGTTAAAATCTGCAGGTCTTGTGAAGGAGAGAAGGGATGCCCAGTGGATTTATTACTCTCTTAACAGCCAAAAAAATCCGGTAATCAATGAAATTATAAAACTTATTCCTGAACCACCGGAAAATATTTTTCCAGCGGCGTCTTCAGGAAATCATGCAACGTGTAAATTTTAGAAATTTCAGCAGTAAATCATATTACTGATATATAGAAATATGCCTATGAAAGAGTGAGCATTTTGCATCAGTGAGAGTTTTTATCTGGTAATCTATTAATTCGAAGTTATACCACTTTGCAAAACAAAATTCAAATATAAAATAACGTAATCATCAATAGATAACAATGGTAACCTGTGTTATGTATAACTTAAAAATGAGCGAAACCCATCCATCGACTATATGTGTGCTTGCATCGAGATTTAAAGATTCCTTTAATGATTTAATAGAGGTGCTTACATCACCGCTGCCGGATGAAAGCCTTGAGGAATATATAGAAGAATATGCGAGAACAGATGAGATTATGCCCGAGGATAAGACCATTGGATTTGTAATCATAAACAAGGATAAGAAAGTGGTATCGCTGAATTTCAATGAAAAGGGCCCTGATGATTCAGAAATACAGGAGATCCTTGTAAAATATAAGGAAATGGGATATAAAACCGAACTGGTATACAGTTAATACATTGTCAAATTATATAATTTATCCGCTGCCTCATAGCTTTCCTGTGAATTTATTCCCAGAAGCTTGCTGATTTTTATCATATGCTCTTCCGGGCTTTTATCGTATATTTCTCTCCACAGTATCAACCTCGTCTGATCTTTATCATACAGTACGGTTTCACCACATTTCTGGACACAATGGATTGCCTCTGCAGCCTCCTGTGCATCAGCTATATCTTTGAAGCACTCGAGATAATTCATAGGTCATCGCACCTCTTAGCATCAAAATCAGGATAATTGATATTGTAACGATTTATAGAATATTTCATGGCATCAATTAGGGAGAAAATATAACCTTTATAATCTCTTATATATGGAAATATATTATATTTATCATCGGAGAGTACATTGCTAATTTCATCAGTGGTTAATTCACCCTTTAGTCCTTTAATAAGATATTCCATGAATTCTTTTTTTATACCTTCTCCTCTCTTTTCGTATTTTTTCATGCTCTTTTCCACAATTCTGTAGGCATTATTCACATCTCCGTCGACAATGGAGATTTTAAAAATTTCTATTACATCCTCTGTATTCACTTATATCACCTATATGACCGCTATACCCGCCAGGTATGTGTACAGTGCAAACGATACTCCCAGACCCAGTGTAATCAATCCCATTATTATTACACTGTATTTTATCCCTGGTGCCATGTTGAAGTCATTGTTTCCCTCTTTCCTGTAGGAATATATAATAATTCTGAAGTAATAAAAGATAGAAATGGCACTGTTTATAATTGCTATAACGGCCAGCCACCACAGATCTCCTATAATCAGAGAAAAGAACAGGAAATACTTGGCTATAAATCCTCCCGTAAGTGGAACACCGGCAAGGGAAAGGAGCATTACTGCCAGAAACAGGGCAGTCCATCTTGATTTTTTGCTCAATCCAACTATATCGTCAATCATGACCTTATCGCTTTTTACGAGGCTCATTGCTATAAAAGGACCGGCTTTCATAAAAATATATGCTACGGCGTAGAACATTGCCGATGCTATGGCGAATCTCACAAAAATTTCCTTTGACACAAGAACTGCAGGATAGTATGAATATCCTATCAGCGCAAAAACAAGTATCATATACCCGGCCTGGGCAATGCTGGAATAACCCAGTATCCGTTTCAGATTGTTTTCCATCAATGCTGCAAGATTTCCGTACGTCATTGTAAGTATTGCAAGTATGGCGAAGAAGAGGAAAACGTAATTATAATCCGGTATAAATCCCAGAAACAGGAATTTTAACAGAATCATATATGCCACAAGCTTTCCCCCTGTTGAGAGAAATGCAGATACGGAATTGGGTGCACCGTCATATGTATCTATTGCCCACTGCTGCATGGGGAATATTGCTATTTTGAATCCGAATCCGATGGTTATGAATACAAGGGATAACAGAAGAGACTTATCGAAATCTATAGTCCCTACAGCCTGTAAATTAAAAGTCCTTGTAGACAGATAAAAGAATGCTATCCCCATTATATTGAATGATGTTCCTATTGTGCTTATCATAAAATATTTCAGTGAGGCTTCCAGATTACGTTTTGTTTTATTGTATGCTGTCAGTACATATGTTCCTATACTTACTCCCTCGAAGGATACAAACAGCACAATGAGATTATACGAAAATGCTGCGATAACCATAGAAAGTGCTATAAATAAAAGAAGTGCATAATAAACATCAAACCTCTTCTTTATATCGTTCATTGACGGTATTATAATAACCATTATGGAAACCAGAAATATCAGTGCCCAGTACGTATCAAAGGACGATATATTGAGAGAAAGTATACTGTAATTCTTTTCCTGGAAGAGCAGAATGAAAAATGCTGCTATAAGGATAATAAAGGTAAATCCTCCAAGTATTCTCCTGCTGTCTGTTTTAATACCGGCTGTAAGTGTTATGAAGCCGGCGAGTCCTAATAATATCAATGCGTAAAGGTATTCATAAATCATAATAATCCCCCAAGATTCGAAGCGTATTCTGTCAGTAGCTTAAACAATAGTGTAGGATAGATACCAAGGAAAATTGTTCCCGCCAGGATGAAGAATAATATAAGAAATTCCTGCTTATTTATGTCCTTTAATCTTCCCAGGCGCTCGTTGTAGTATCCGAATAGGGACCTCTGGGCGGCCCATATATAAAAGGCTGCGGTAATAATTAGCCCAAGTACTATAAACAGCGTGTATAATCCGATACTCTGGAATGCTGATATTGTGACTGAGAATTCACCGATGAATCCAGCCAGAGATGGTAATCCCAGTGACGCCAGCATGCCGATCAGCAGAAATGATGAAAGCACCGGCAGTTCCCGGTTGAGTCCACCCAGGTCGTATATCTTTGAAGTCTGTGTCCTCCTGTAAAGCATGGAAAGCGATGCAAATATGAGCGCTGCAACAAAAGTATGTGCTATTATCTGGTACATACCACCCGCAAGGTCAAGTGTCCTGACATAGCCTGTTGATAGAAGCGCAGTTCCAAAAGCAATTGTTATAAAGGCCATTTCAGCAGCACTGCCGTAGGCAGCCATTCTTTTAAGATCGCTCTGAAATAATGCAGAGAATGAGAAATATATGACGCTGATCAATCCCAGAAATATGATAAAATATGCAAGTACCCTTGGAAACAGGCCTGCCATCGGGTATAATATGCCAAGAAGGCCGTATCCTCCCATGGCAACAAGTCCCCCTGAAAGCATTATTGTCCCGGAATAGGGGGCGTCATTATATGCATCAGGCAGCCATGAATGCAGTGGAAATGAGGGAAGTTTTATGAGAAAGGCCAGCAGGAAACCGAAGATAATGAAATAGAAACCTGATTTCGGAACGGTGCCAAGGAATGAAATGGAGGTTAGATCACTTACCTGGAATGTGAATATTCCCGTGTTGATAAAGTAATAAGTTGACAGTGTGAATATGGATAGGAGCAGGAATAGTGATCCTATATGGGTATATATGAAGAATTTTAAGGAACTTCTCTCCTTGTTTCCGGTTCCGTACTTCCCGATTATGAAAAATACTGGAATGAGAACAACCTCCCAGAAGATATAGAAAAACAGGAAATTTCTCACAATGAAGAGCCCGGCCAGACCGAAACCTGAAGCCATGAATAATCCGTAGAAATACGCACCATGGTTTTTGCCCCCCATGAGTACTGCAAATATTGTAATAAACAGTGAGATTATCACTAGAAGATCAGTAAAACCAGTCAATCCCAGCGAAAAATCTATGTTTACGGTAATTCCACTGGCATGGAACTGTGCAAGCAGAATATTATAATATGCTATTACTCCGCCATTGTAATTCCTGAATTGCAATACAGAATATATGATAAAAAACACTGTGAGTATTCCGAGGGAAGCCAGGGATAACGTCTTTGAGCGGTCCCCGCCGAAAAAGCTCAGTACTGCCAGAATAAAAAATAGTATGAAGAAGTAAAATAAAATCGTTCAGATCACCTCGATTAATTCAATGATTGCAAATATAACAATCATGCCGATTATGAGAAAAGCCACGTAGAAGGGTATGCTGCCTGTCTCTATCTTTCTGAAGTCTGAACCGAGGTCTGAGATATCCCTACCTGTTGCATTTATACCATTATCCAGTTCTCTCTCGCCGGCACCGAATATGTATGAAATAGGAAGTATTATGCGTTCTGATATTATTTCTGTGTAAAGCCAGTCAAAATAGAATTTATTCTTGATAACCTTATAAAGTGGGTTTTTATAAATAGTGGTATGGCCATTGACGTTATAACGGTAGATAACATAGGCGATTCCTATTCCTATAAAAGAGAATATTACCGGCAGAATTTTTATTGCCAGTGGCGGAGTATAAACAAAGACAGATGCATCTATGAATTTATAGAATGGCTCCTGTATAATGCCCAGTGTCAGTGACAGGAATGCCAGTATTATCAGCGGTGATAAGTATATTAGCTTGGGATCGTGGGCTTTTTCTGCCAGTTTGGACCGGGGTTTTCCAAGAAATACAAGAAAATACATCCTGAATGTGTATGTTGCAGTCAGTATTTCCCCGAATAAGAGAAGAAGCCACGGTATTATATTTCCAGAATTTACAAAGTATTCATATGCGCCAGATATTATCTGACCCTTTGAGAAGTAACCAGCAGTAGGAGGGATTGCAGCCAGAGTAAGAGCGCCTATGAGCATGAGTATAGCTGTTGCAGGCATTCTCCTGAAAAGCCCGCCCATGTCCTTTATGTTTCTTAACTCCATGAGAGTCAATAATATTACTGCGGCGGCCATGAAAAGGAGTGCCTTGAATACAGCATGTACAACCAGATGGTACATACCAAATGCCACACCTGAGTAGCCTATTACTCCACCCAGGCCAATTGCTGCCATCATATAACCTAGCTGGCTTATTGTGGAATATGCCAGAACCCTTTTAATATCATTTACTACAATTCCGAGAATTCCTGCATAGAATGCTGTAAACGCACCTATGAGCACTACAGCGTAAAGCGAGTATGAAGAGGCATAATAGAATAAGGGAAAGAGCCTTGCTACGAGATAAACACCAGCGGTAACCATTGTGGCTGCATGGATAAGAGCCGATACAGTCGTTGGGCCTTCCATGGAATCGGGAAGCCACACATGCAATGGAAACTGTGCAGATTTGGCAACTGCACCACCGAGGAATAGAATGGTTGCAAGTGCAAGAACATTTGGCCCAATCGCTATTGAAATGCTCCTGGCATTGTCAATAAGATAGGGTATGCTCATGGGGCTTATACCAGTGGGCACCACTGTTACCAGTTTTGTATATAGAACTCCCATTCCGATGATGAATAACAAATCCCCAACTCTTGTTACTATGAAGGCTTTCTTTGCTGCAGCGGCAGCATTCGGCTTGAAAAACCAGAAGCCTATAAGAAGATAAGAGCAAAGCCCGACTATCTCCCAGAAGAGGAAAAATAGGACCAGATTTGAGGAAACAACCAGACCGAGCATAGCACCTATAAATAGAGATGTTTCAGAAAAGTAAATATTCTTCCTTGGATCTTTTTTCATATAAAACATTGCAAACAGATTGATCATTAAGGACATGAAAGCAACCATCATGGCCATTATAACTGTGAGATGACTTATGTATATTCCAATGTCTATATTGTAGAACCATGTATAATGAGAATATATATAGTTATGATTGAGCAGGTAGAGATAGGCTACTATTATCAGTATCAATGACCCGGCAATCATCAGACTGCTGAAAATACCAGAATATTTTATTTTATACCTGCCTATGATATATTCCATCGGAAATGCTAAAAGTGGAAGCAGGAATATAAGATAATATAATATTGCTACCATTTGATATCCCTCAGAAGTGAAATATTTGTCTTGCCATATTTTTTGGAAATGAGTGTGAATATGGCTATTCCCGTGGCAGTTTCAATTACACCGATTGCTATGACAAAGAGAGCAAAGACAATAACAGACGTAGAATAGTAAAATGCGGCAACTCCTGCAACATCAAGTAATGCTGCGTTTACAGTTATCTCAAGAGAAATTATAACCTTCATCCCGACCTTTGATGTGGTTATACCGTAGATTCCGATTGTGAACAGTATCATTGATAGAAACAGTATGTAAATTATATTCATTTTTCATCATCTCCAACTATGTACATAACACCGATTATGGCAGCAACCAGAAGCACAGATAGCAGTTCAAATGGGACAATATATGTGGAAAAGAGCAAATGACCTATTCGGGATATGTCCTGTGATCGCCTGGTGAGAGTACCGCTGATAGTCAGGAGATTTGCCCCGATAACTATGAGAAATATTATTGCCGCGATTTTCTGTGCCTTATTCTTCAACGTCCTTCCCTCCCGTCAACATGAGAACAAACACTATAAGTATTACAATTGAACCTGTATATACAAGTAATTCAACACTTCCCAGAAAGCTCAGTCCAATCAATATGAATATTGATGAGAACACAAGCATGAGAATAAATAAGAACATGGATGAATGTATAAGATTTTTAGAACTTATGGCGGCCAGAGCCATTATCACTGCAAGGGCTGCGAATGCAAGGAAAATAATAGTAAATATCATTTTATGACATCCTCCTCCTGCATAGTTAACTCCTGTGGAGAATAGGTAAAGCTGTTTCTCGTCCTGGCATCCTCAAACTGGTGTGTGAGGTAAATTGCATCTGTAGGGCATATCTCCTCGCACTGCCTGCATACAGTGCATGTTCCGAAATTCACATCTGGATATATATTCCTCTTATTCTGCAGATTTTTCCTGTCTCCCCTGGCAGTCTGAACAACGTTATTTTCAAGACCACTTCTATCAAGGTCCCAGTGCTCCATTTTTATGCTATGATTTGGGCATATTTTTGAGCATAATGTGCAGCCAACGCATGCCTCCGGAACAAGAAATATTCTGAATCTGAATCTTTCCGGTATTTCCCCCTTATCCTCGGGATACTGTGTTGTTACCGGTTTTTTAAACATGTATTTTCCCATACTGTACATTAATTTCAGTGACCCAACAACAGGTATGGGTTTTTTCGGCATTTCAATTTCTTTAACAGTAGCTACCATTTTTATCACCTTATATATAGTACGAATAAACCTGCGTACACCAGGTTGACCATGGAAAGCGGAAGCAGGTACTTCCAGCCAAGATTTACAAACTTATCGATTCTTATCCTGGGAATTGCAACCCATATGAGGAATGAAATGAGTACGAGTATATCGGTTTTGATGAATAGATAGATAAATCCCACATAGTTATCATAGGGCCCATTGTACCCGCCTAGGTAAAGTACGGAGATCAGAAATGAACTCAGGTACACCATGCCGAATAAACCTATGTAGAAGAAACCGAACCTCATACCTGAATATTCTGTGGTGTATCCAGAAATAAGCTCGCTGTCACTCTCACCCAGATCAAATGGGGAATAGGAAGCCCTAGCAACCATGGATATAAAAAATATTAAAAGACCCAGCGGCTCTATAATCCCATAGGGTATAATTTGATTCTCGACGATGCCGGAAAGGGTGAATCCACCGGCTATAGCATTTCCTGTAACGTATGATCTTGATGATACTATTACTATGGCAAGGACACTTATCATCATGGGGATTTCAAAGGATATATCTTTAGCAACAGCCCTCATCGTTCCGAGTAATGCATAATTGCTTTTGGTACTGATGCCTCCAAGTATTTCCCCTATGGGAATGATTGAAAGTATACCGAACATCAATATCAGGGTTACCTTTGAATGTGTTACTGCAAGCGATCCGAAATATGCCAGATCTCCGAATGGTAGAAGAACAAATGCAAGTATGGTCGCAATCATTACAATAATAGGAGCTATTTTATATGCCATATCATCCCGATTTTCAGGTAAAATAGATTCCTTGCCTATGAGCTTCAGTGCATCTGCTATCAACTGGAGAAGACCGAATTTACCGACCCTATTGGGTCCGATCCTTCTCTGGATTCTTGCCATATATTTCCTGAATATGTAAATTAACGCTATAAAAGAAACTGCAACAAAAATCAGTACAATAATGGACTGTAAGAGATATGCCAGGCCATATGATGCAAAATTTCCGAGAAAAGAGAGCCACTGGTGAATTCTTAACAGTATGCTCATCTATCCACCTCTCCAGCAACAGCATCAACTGATGCTATAGTAATGATAAGGTCAGCAATAAGTGATCCTTTAGTCATAATCGGGACCACGGCAAGATTTTTGAACGATGGGCTACGGGCGTGAACCCTATATGGCTTAACTCCTCCGTCTCCCCTAATAAAAACCCCGAATTCCCCACTTTCTGATTCAACCCTGGTAAATACGTCTCCCTGCCCTTTCAGAAGAAGCATGGCAGATTTCTTTGCCTTGGGATTGAAATAAGGACCTTCAGGAAGTTTTGCAAGGCACTGCTCGATAATTCTCACTGACTGCCTTAATTCTTCTACTTTTACAAGAAATCTGCCCATATTGTCCTTTGTCCTTGCAATGGGAACATCAAAGTTTACCTTGTCATAGTATAAATACGGTGAATCTTTCCTCACATCATAGGGAATGCCGGATGCCCTGAGCATTGGTCCGGTAACACCGTAATCCATTGCTATATCAGGTTCGAGTATGCCGGTTCCCACATTTCTCTGCCAGAAGATTTCGCTATCAGTAAACATTTTTACTATTTCTTCAAATTTTCCCTTGAACCCGGCAATAAATGCTTTAATTTCATCTACTATTTTGTCTGTGAAATCCTGATACACACCACCGATGCTCATATAATTAACTTCCTGCCTGCCACCGGAAGCTTCAACAAATATTCTCTGTATTTTTTCACGCTCATGGAATGTGTGAAAAAATGGCGTGAGCATTCCAACATCTAGCCCAAGAGCACCTATCCCGACCATTCTTGCAGCAATTCTGTTCAGCTCTGCCATGATCATCCTGATCCACTGTGCACGTTCCGGCACCTCTATGTCCATAAGGGCTTCCACAGCCCGTAGATAACCAAGTTCCATGTTCATGGAATCAATATAATCCATACGGTCAAAATAAATCATATTATTTACGAAATAATTCAATTCACATATTTTCTCTGCATTTCTATGGAGATAACCTATGGTTATGTCCACATCTTCAACTGTTTCCTCATTAAGTTTTACCCTGAATCTATAAATTCCGTGTGTTGCCGGATGGACCGGCCCGATATTCAGTTCAATCCAGTGGGACATTACCAACCCTCTTTCTCATCGAAACTTACATGCTCATTCCCATCCCTATCCATACTGACGTACTGAACCTTGTTGAGGTCGTAATCCTTTCTAAGGGGATGACCAACCCATTCATCCGGAAGTAATATGCGCCTGAGATTTTCATGCCCTTCAAAGGTTATTCCCATGAGATCATACTGTTCCCTTTCATCCACAATTGCGGCCTTCCATAGTTTTGTAATGGACGGGACCTTCTCATCAGTGGTTGAGATTTTCACGCATATGTAATCGTTTTTGTCAAAATTATGGATATGGTAAATAACATCAATATGGTCTTTCATATCAACGCCGGTTATGGATGAAAGGAAATATCTCCTGCCCTTATAATCTTCCATGAGCTCTACTAAATCTGATTTGTCGATGTTCAGTATCTTCATTCCTGATTTGTCGGTTTCTTCAGATAGAATTTTGTACATTTTTATCACCTGTCAGTCTCATTTCTGATTTTTTTCTGCAGGGTAATCAACCCGTATGTAAGAGCCTGTGGTGTAGGAGGGCATCCGGGAACATAAACATCCACCGGAACAACCTTATCAACGCCGAGAACCACAGAATAGCCATCGACGTATGGACCACCCTGAATTACACAGACCCCCATGGCAATAACATATTTTGGGTAGGGCATTTCCTCATATATCCTCTTGAGCCGGGGTGCCATCCGTTTTGTAGTTGTTCCTGCGACAATCATCAGATCAGATTGCCTGGGAGAATTCCTGAATATTTCACTTCCAAACCTTGCAACATCAACATCAGCAGCCTGTGTTGCCATCATTTCAATGGCACAGCACGCAAGTCCCATTGTAAGAGGCCAGAGTGAGTTTGATCTGCCCCATTCCAGAGCCTTCTCCAGCGTGGTTGTTTTTATGCCTGCCTCTCCAGTTTTCATTTCATCCACCTCATATAGCCTTTCTTATATGCATAAAAAACTGCAAACAGTGGCATGGCAAGAAAAGCTATTGTTTCAATGAACGGAATAATTCCTAAGGTGTAGAAATCAAAAGCCCAGGGTAGTAATAAAAGCATATCTACATCGAATAATATGAATAGGAATATTATAACATAATACTGTACTGTTATATGGCCCTCGGCGTATTCAGTAGCAACCTCTCCGCTTTCATATGGCTTGAGATAGGAATCGTCTGTAACCGGAGGCTTATTTTCCAGTGATAGATTTCTTGATATTTCCTTCCTGCTGAATCTGATTCCCCCTTTCTTGTATCTGCCGGCACCGATTGTCGGGAGTATTTTAAATGCAAGATACAGCGCAAGAACCAGAATAATTATCGTAATCGCCATAGAAGCATATCCCAATATCATTGTTCTTATATTTTTCAAGACTATTTAATTATATCGAATAGTAAGAAAATAAGAATTTTCCGGCATTTCCAGAGAGATGAATGCCACGTTATAACTGCAAAAAATTTTAAAATTTAAGCTACAAAAGTATCCAAATTATGTACATATTTAATCTGCTGTTTTCATTTCCTTGAATATTTGAATCACAATCTTAGGATCGAATGAGTGGTCTGTTTTCTTTCTGAACATAACTATGAGATTTTTTTCATTTATATTTTCTTCAGTCTTGAGTTGCATTATAATTCTTCTGATTTCATCCTCTGTCAGAGGTGTAAGTTCTCTGCGGTTCTCAATTTCGGAAAGAGGTATATTACTCAGCATATACAGGGAGATGGCAAGTTCCAGTGTGCTTCTGTCCCATTTTTTTCTATTTCCCATTCCGAAGATGCTTGTGATTTTATTATCTCTGCTATACTGATTTCCGCTTGAAAGTGTAACGCCCATGATATCTCTTATTTCATCGGGAGTAAGTTTCTTACCGCGCTTCTTCTCAAATTCAGGTATGATCTGGAGTAGAATTCTTGATAAAATGGAAGGATTATTGAAATCCTTTGCAAGAACTGTGAATAATGTAAGCATGTTGGTATTTATGATTGACTCAGCTTCAACCTGTGATAACTTGAATGTTTCTGTAAGTTCATTTTTTATTTCGTCAAGAGATTTCGGCACCATATACTCTATACTTTTTATATGTTCTTCAGTAATTTCAATAACAGGTATATCTGTTTCAGGATACATTCTTTCCTTCCCGGCAAGTGGCCTCAAATACCTGGTTTCTCCTGACTGGGTTGCAGCCCTGGTCTCTTCCAGGTTCATTCTCACGAGCTTATCCAGTCGCTGGTTTAAGAGTGGCCCCAGCGCTTTAATGGAGGACTTATCAGCTATGACAACGATGACAGCATCGTTATCTTTTTTACCCACAGATGAATAGATTTCTTTCAATTCCTGATCTGTTAGCCCGTAAGCGGGAAATTCGTCCGAATGCATCAGGCCGCCTATACCCAAATTTTTGGCCACGTCCGCAAGTTCTCTGCCCAGCCGGTAATCACCGTGCTTCATGAGATGATTGCAACCTGGCAGCCTTGCACTCATAACGGACCTGCCTGAATCTATAGCCTTTTTAATCATTGAAGAACCGGTGTTTCCGAATATGCCGGTTATATCGACAAAATTTTCTACTACTGGAGGCTTTCCGGAGAATTTGCCGGAGATTTCACTTAGAGATTTCTGTCTTTTAATTTCATAGTCCAGAGTATCTTTAATGAATGAAAGTTTTGATACTCCTTTAATTTCCACACGCCCAAACCCCATTGAAAAATTGACATCCTGCCTTATTGAGTCGACCTCGCCACGGAAGTTCCCCATGGACATTACAAAATGCCCGATGGCTTTCGCTGTTTCCAGGGCATGGTCCGGATCGACTATATCCGGCTCCGTTGATATCTCTATTAATGGAATGCCCAGCCTGTCAAGAGAATATTCAGCCTTTCCATGCTTTTCGGATATTTTCCTGCATGCATCCTCTTCAAGTGTAATTGTTGATATCCTTACGCGACCCTTTGATGTTCTGATGTAACCGTCCAATCCGATAATGCCGGTTCTCTGAAAACCGGATGTATTGGACCCGTCTATTACAATTTTTCTCATGAATGAGGCGTAATCGAGAATTTTGCAATTCAGTGCCCGGGATATTGCAATAGCATCGTTAAGGGCTTCCTGGTTAACCGGGTGTGGGGGCTCCTCATCTTTCTCCACCAGACAGGAGTTGGAACTGACACGGTAAAGGAATTCACGGTTTCTTATATTTTCATATTCCACAGCATTATCTAATTTGCCCATCTCACCCATAACGGGTGTAAGCTTTCTCTGGAACGCGGAACCTGAATCGGTTCCTTCTGTACTGCATGAACAGAACAGTTTATTTCCTTTTAATTGAAAATGTATTTCCAGACCTATTTTCATAACTATCACTTTATTATATCCTCAATTTCCCCCCTCATATTTGCTTTCATTAATTTATTCAAATCATCGGGATAATTTGCAAGTATATACATTGCTTTTACCATTGCAGTTTCTGCGAGCATATTATCAAGGGAAATTACACCAGCATGAATAAGATCACGACCTGTAGAATACACATTCATATTAACATTCCCGTATATGCACTGTGAAGTCATAAAGAAGGCAGTTTCCTTTGATAATTTGTTGATTACATTCAATACGCCAGAGGATACGTGCCCGAGCCCTGTGCCCATTATAATTACAGCTTTCTTATTATATGACAGATTGTAGAAGTCTTCTTCCTTCATTCCGGGATAAAAATACACAAGCCCCACATTTTCGTCCAGCTTATCCTTCAGAACAATATTCTCCGAGGGCTTTTTTATGTAATTTTCCTTTGATACCTTGCCGTTTGAATATTTAGCCACAGGAGATTCTCCGATAGACGTAAAAGCGTTCCTACTGCTTGTATGCATCTTTCTTGTACGTGTTCCACGGTAAAGAGAGATAGAATCGTCCGATGTGCCTGTGTGCATGGATATTCCAACCTCTCCCGTATCCATGGAAGCGAAATATATTGATCCCTCTATATTCATAAAAGCATCACTGCTTGGCCGATCGGAACTTCTCTGGCTTCCTGTAAATATTACCGGTTTCGTCTGTTCCTCGAACATGAAAGATAATGCTGAGGCAGAATACTGCATTGTGTCGGTTCCGTGGAATATTATTACCGAATTGCCCTTCTTCATGGCATCACGTGCCTTCCTGGCAAAAGTAATCCATTTGCCGGCATCCACATTTTCACTCAGAATATTTTCAATGTTTTCATGATAAAGTTTGAACCGATCTATGTTATTAACAAAATTGTACAAATATGATATGTCCTTTACCGGTTTTACTGCTCCGGTTTTATAGTCCACGGAACTGCCTATGGTTCCACCTGTTGTAAGTATGCATATGCCATTTTCCCCGCATTTGCTGTATATTTCCCTTTTCGAATTGCTTTCCGGCGATTCGGCAGGATATTGTTTCCCGATTCTGAATGAACTTTTATTCAGTGTTATATTGTAACCACTGCCCAGCTTGATCGTAATTGTTTTTTCTGAAGAACTTATAAAAGTTCCGGTATACTCTGTTCCCTTATATGAAAAATCTACTTTCTGGCCTATTAACATTATCCTTCAATTAATAAAGAATATAAAAACCTTATAGATTTTTCATAATTTCACGGGCTATTATAATTTTCTGAATTTCGTTTGTCCCCTCATAAATTTGAGTAATTTTTGCATCTCTCATATGTCTTTCAGCATTGAAGTCCGTGGTGTAACCATATCCTCCAAAAAGTTGCAGGGATCTCTCGGTTACATAAACTGCAGTATCGGAGGCAAACATCTTTGCTATGGATGACAGTTCCACAGTATCCTCATGCTTTTCCCACTTTTCGGCGGCTTCCCTTATCAGAAGCTCTGAGGCTTTTATTTTTGATTCCATTTCTGCTATCATGAACTGTATTCCCTGAAAATCAATAATTTTTTTGTTGAACTGCTTTCGTGTATTTATGTATTCAAGGGCTTCCCTGAAAGCAGATTTTGCAATTCCCAGTGCCTGTGCGCCTATTCCTATTCTTCCAGCATCTAGGGTATCCATTATAACTGAAAAGCCTTTGTTGTACTCGCCTACAATATTTGACTCAGGAACAACAACATCGTGAAAATTCAGTTCAACTGTGCTGGATCCACGTATGCCCATCTTGTGTATATCCCTGCTAATTTCAAGGCCTGGGGCATCTGCATCAACAACAAATGTTGTGATTCCCTTATAACCCCTAGACTTATCAGTTGATGCGTCCATCACAAAAAATTTTGCAAGTCTTCCATTGGAAATAAAGGTTTTTGTCCCATTGATTTTATATCCGCTAGAACATTTTTCAGCATGTGCTGAAATCGATGCTGCATCACTTCCTGATCCGGGCTCCGTAATAGCTAAACCGCCGACTGCACCTTTTGCAATTTCTGTAAGATATTTTTTGTTCAGTGATTCATTGCCGAACATTATGAGCGGCTCAGCAAAAAGAGTGAGGGCCCCATCCAGTACCAGAGCAGTACTGGGACATGCCTCCGATATGGTCTCTATTGCCTCAACAAGGAATGGAAAGCTTAAACCATAACCACCGTATTTTTCAGGTATATACGAGGCAAACAGACCCATATCCCTCATTGCTTGTATAATATCCTCAGGCACTTCCATCTTTTCGTCTATTTCCCGGGCCCTTGGTTTTATTTTGTTCTCTGCAAGTTCCCTGACATATTTTAAAACATCCATTTCATTCTCGCTTAACATAGAAGTAAATAATGACAAATAATAATAGTTTTCTTATGGATACTTATAGTAAGATATATTGCATAGCATTGCGTAGACCCAAAAATTTGAGGGAATTTTAAAGCAGCTGAGGATATTCTAGACCTTTTCATCACGTATTTTTCAGGCAATTAATGAAATATATCTATAAAATGAACATTATATTGAACATATTCATAAAAAAAAACAGTATATTAATAAGGGATGAAAATAAGATTTACAGGTAATTTTATGGGATTTGTTGATCCATTGGCTGCAATGCTATTAAGTTTAGGTATAAGTGCTGCCCTGATAGCGGCATATTTTTATATGGCTGCACAGGGAAAAGATATGAAAGAGCTGGTTATTCCGAGCTTTGCTTTCGGATTTTTTGATTTTGCGTCCGGTTTCAGAATGTCCCAGTTCTGGCCATTTCCAGGCCCGCTGAGTGCATATAACATGCTTTTCGGTGACCCGCTGATGATACTGGGATTGCTACTGATGGCCGGTTCCCTGATGATATACAAACAGGAAAACCTCAGATCGATCTCAATCCCTGGCGTGATGCTGGGCATTTATCTGTTTATCGAAAGCGCCGCAATGATTAATTTCAAGCTCGAAACAGGAGATGAGCTAGTAAGTGCCCTGGGATTATACGTTATGAGTGGGATATCTGCCGTGTACTCTCTGGTTTTATTCGTGAAACCTGACAAGAGCAAAAAATATCTATATTACATTGGGTTCATACTTCTGGCACTCACTGCACTGATAGCACTGTTTATAGGTTATGCTGCAATATATCAGCATTTACAGGCTCCGCCGTAATATTTATAACTTATTTTTTTCATTCATCTAAAAACGATAAATTTTTAACCGAATAAACTATATAATAATATCATGCTTGAAAGCAATTGCCTAAAAATTTCACAGCCTTTCCAGCAGTTTTATATTTTTAAATTGGTGATATTATGAAAACAGAAGTTGCACTGGTACATGCCCCGAGCATATATGATTTCAGAACCAGAGATATCAAGCTCGGGCCAATAAGCGATGTTATTCCGTCTACCCCCGTGTTTGAGATGTACCCTATCGGATTTGTCAGCATGCTCAACTCACTGATAAAAGAGGGTTATAATGCCAGGATATGCAATGTTGCAGCCATGATGGTATCTTCCAGTAAATTTGATCCTGTAAAGTATTTGAAGGACGTGGAATCGGAAATTTTTGGCATTGACCTTCACTGGCTGCCCCATGTTAACGGTGCTTTAAAAATTGCAAAGATTATAAAAGACCTGCATCCGGAATCAAAGGTGCTGCTTGGTGGATTTTCTGCCACCTATTTTGCTGATGACATCATGAAGAACTATGAATATATAGACTTCATACTTTCCGGTGACCTGCAGGAAAAAAATACAGTAAAGCTTGCAGAATCCGTAGAAAATTCACAAAATCTTGATAATGTTCCGAATTTGGTACACAGAAACGGAAGTAAAATAGTACACAATAGGCAAGGAAAATCGTCCATAGACGATGTATTCCTTAACTATGGAATACTCATGAAAAATGCAATTAAATATCATGATATTAAGGGGCACTTACCCTATGCTTCATGGCTAGAAAATACCGAGGCAATGACCGTAATAGAACATGGGTGCAGTTATAACTGTGCATTCTGTGGTGGGTCAAATTTTGCATATAAGAATAATTACAATGCTGTGTCACCTGTATACAGAAAACCAGAAATTATAGCCGAAGAGATATCACTAGTTCAGGAAATACTGGGCAGTCCTGTATTTATTACCGGCGATATAAACCGTGCAGGAGAAAAATTTTATTCATCACTATTCAGGGAAATGAAGAACAGGAATATGGACTTGCCATTATTAACTGAATTTTTTGTGCCTCCGGGAAAACAGTATATTGAAGAATTCGGTAGAAATTTCCCTGATTTTACTGTGGAAATATCCCCGGAATCATCCAGTGAAACAATAAGGAATAAAAATGGAAGGCCTTATGATAATAAAAGCCTCGAAAGTTTCATAGAGAACTCTATTGCAGCCGGCTCCAAAAAGGTGGATGTGTATTTCACAATCGGAATGAGCGGGCAAACAATGGATGATGTAACTAGAGATCTGGAGTATGGCGAACAGTTAATGAGGAGATTTACAAAGGATAAGGAGAAATTATATACATTTGTTTCTCCGCTTACTCCATTCATAGACCCGGGTTCCCTGATATATGAACATCCGGAAGACTATGGTTTCACTATTACTGCAAGAACAATCAGTGATTATTTTAATTTACTTGAAAATGGGAAAGTCTGGACTGATTTCTTGAATTACTATACAAAATGGATGAGTGTAGAACAGATTGCAAAGGCAACATACGAATCTGAAATACGCATGATAAAATTAAGGCAGTCTTTAGGTATGCTGAAGGGTCAGGATGCGGAAGAGATAGTAAAGAATATAACTGCATACATGCACGGAGATGCTTATATATCCAATGAAAACAAGAGTAGCCATTTATCGTATATTGAAAAGGATGTGGAATGGTCTTATAAGCATAAGCTCACAAAGGAATCCTTTCTGGTATCCCTGTACAGATCATATAATGACATTAAAAGGAAAATTTAACCTTTCAGCGGTTTTTATCCTCAGGATGCCAAAATAATTATTAATTAATAGAATGTTATGATTGGGTTTATGTGATTTTCAACATAGTTCTAAAAAACAGAAAAATCCTGATAGTCGGTGGGGGAAAAATAGCAGAGAGAAAAATAAAAACTTTCCTGAGTGAGGACGTAACAATCCATGTGATATCCCCTGATGCAACCGAATTTATAAAGGAACTTTCAATCGGTGGTAAGATAAAATTTATGCAGAAAAAGGTAGAAGAACAGGATATATCTAATGAATATTTCATGGTACTTTGTGCAACTGATGACCAGAAAGTCAATGATATGATTTCCGGTATCTGCGAAAGCAGAAATATTTTACATATTAATTCTGGAAACCATGAAAATTCAGATATTATGATGGTTGCAAATGTTAATATCGGCGATGTAACAATATCCATGAGCACAGGTGGCAAATCACCGGGAACGTCTAAAATATTAAAGGAACTGCTTCTCAGAGACATGGCTTCTTCTGACTGCATCTTCGAGGATACCATAAAATCAATATATCATAAGAAAATATAATAGTATGAAATCTTTCGGAAACAAAACAATATTTGAGAATATAGAAGAGATACTAAAACCGGATCATACTGTACTTGTGAACTGGGATGTTCAGAATGGCCTCGTTAACAATATCTTCAATAAGGATGAATTTGTAAAGAACGTAAAAAAACTCACAGAGTTGGCAAGGAACAAAAACATTCCTGTGTTATACACAAAGATAACACCCCTGCCTTTTCAGTATATGGCTCCATCAGGAATATATAGTTATATGAAGCGATTTGGAGTTAGTGACCCATCAAAACTTCCTGTTTTTATGGCACCGAATTCGAGTGAATCAGAAATTTATCCTGACCTTGCGCCGGAAAAGGAAGATTATGTCATTAACAAAAACACTGCCAGCCTTTTCATAGGAACAAACGTTGATAACATGTTCAAGGCAGCCGGCATTAAGACAGTTATTTTTACTGGAATTGCAACGGAAATAGGAGTTGAGTCCAGTGTGAGGGATTCAGGGAATCTCGGTTATTACACGGTTGTGGCATCAGATTCCTGTTCTTCACACAGCAAGGAAATGCATGAAGCAGCGCTCAAGTCCATGTCTACAGTATCCATGGTCATGGACACAAAATCCATTATGGAAATACTGGAGAAAGAATAATTTTTAACTTCTTTCTTTCATAGGCATTTTTTCATAAATATCTTTTATTTTTGCTCCCATAATGATACTGATCATGGCTATAATTATAATGTAAACTACTATAATTACAGGAGAATAGATAAATAGAAATTCCAGTCCAGATATGGCGTAATAAAGAGCTATGAGTATTATGATTGTGTATACTGATGGAATTACAAAGTCAAAAACAAAATTTTATGAATCCTTAAAAGTCCAGTATTAACTGTTATATGTATCATTAAAGTAGAAAGTGTACTAATAGTAGCATAGAATATGAACTGGTTTAGAAATCCAGATGTGCCGAAGGATGAATAAAATATCAAAGTGGAAACCATGGCAACCGATATGAATATTCCTAATAATAAAAACAGTGCATTCTGCGGTGCACCATATTTATTCAATTTCATAAATGATGCTGTCAGGAAGCCATCGCTGGCCATTGAATATATATTTCTGGTAGTTGCGATACCTATTATGTTGAAAAGCGTATAAATTATAAAAAAGTTGAAAGGGAGGAAGAACATTGAAACGTATATGCCTATATGGGTTTTTATTACCATAAATGCAGGAATTACTGTATTTGCGAAATTACCCGTATTACTTACCCCAAATCCCACAACCGGGGAATAGGAAATTAAAAGGTCCAGAAGCCCGATGATCAAAAGCATGACAACTATGGAAAGTCCAATGTTTTTTCTGGGCGCACCTGCCTTCTCTCCGAGTGAAACCACCGAGCCATAACCTGTGTATGCTAGAAAACTTCCTGTTATGAACCCGAGGAAGAGATCCTTATAACCAGAAATCGGAGTGAATACTGCAAATGTGTTGTCAGTGGATGTGAATATTATTATCAGTGAAATGGCAACAACAAATAATATTTCTATGAGATTGATTGTTATCTGTGATTTGAAGGATGGGGCTATTCCACGGTAAACGGCATAAAATGAAGGAATACTTATGATTACAATTAATATTATACCATAATAAAATGGTATATTCACACCTGTAAGATAAAATATGGCCGGATTGAATATCATTATAAAGAATGATAGAATAAAAATTAAATTTGCAAATTGATAAATCAGATACATGTAAAAAGGGGGGACAGCTGACCCATTCCCTGAAATATTAATCCGGTCAATGATATTGAATTTGAATGCAAATGGTTTTCCATGGTAGCTAATTGTTTTTTCGTATATAATTATAATCTAAAATGTACATTATAGTATAATATATATGTATATTTGTTATTAATACTCAGTAATGGGGAAAGACAAATACAAACAAAAAGATTTAATATATAAATTTATTTACATATATAAAATGGATATTAAAAAATATATTAAATTAAAAAATGATATTGAAACTATTGTGGGTATAATTATCGGATTTATCTTTGGGGCCAGATTTATTGCATTTTTATTCCCTTATCTGGTGCATTATTCCTCTTCCGGTATAAGCATGTCCACAAGTGTGTATGCACCACTGATTGCTTTAGTAACGGGAATCCTGATATTTTTTGGAATAAGAACTCTTGCATATTTGATATCTTCTATGTTCCTCGGTGCTGGAATTGGAATAGCGTTGTATGAGTTCACAGGATTTAATGTGCTGATAGAGGTTGTTAAGCTGGTTCATGTGTTCATGATAGCTGCAGTTTAGACCGGAATAAATAATAATAGACAGACCAGAAAACCTGATCTTTATAGAAATTTTATAATTATTTTCATGTAGAGGATTATTTATTTAAATAATACCATAAACTATTATAATATCTGTTAAAATATACCGTTAATGTTCTCCATGGATCATCTGATGCTGAAAAAGAAATTAAAGGCCGTATTGAAAAAGGCCCTCGAAAAAAATTCAATAGACATTTTCAGCAATTTTGTTATAAAAGAACAGGATGGAATTAAGACCATATACGATCAAGATATCTCTAAAATTCTTGAGGATGCCTTCAAAAATCAGGAAATCACGGAAGAACTATTTAACGCGTTGAATAATATAGATGCCAATCTCGTTCCGGTACTGAAATATCGAGTATTCATGTATTATCATATGAATTATATTGAGGATTTCCTCAAGCTTATTAATACAAATCGGAACCTTCTAGATCTGGAAAATGTTCATGAAGTGTTTTACAAATTAATAAACTCTGTTAATATAGATACTTCAGTAGAATATCTATGCATTGCAGGAATTTATGACGAATCAAAATTTGAAATCTATTTCAGGGAATCCTTTAAATATAATTCTTTCAAAGAATGTATAAAACCATTAGAAAATTCAAGAGATTACTGCACACTGGAAAAAATATTACAGCAGTGTATTTTAGTAACCGGCTCCAAGGAATGCTATATCAAACTGGCAGAGATGTATAAGGAGAGAGAAGAAAAGGATAATCTCAAGACATTACTTGATAGAATCACTTCCATATTCAATGATGATATTGATTTAACATATTTTTATTCGTATCTTGGAGATTATAATTATGTAATAAAAAATTCTGATAAAACTTCTCCGGCAAATGCCATTCTGGCCGATGCATACTATCATATTGGTGATTACGAACGCGCCCTGAAAATTTATAAATATATATATTACAATATAGACAAAAATGTTCTAGATCGCATTATAGAAATTACATACAGTATACATGATTACTATTCGCTCCTAGGTTATATTTCTTCAATGGAAAAAAATACGAATCTCAAGAGGCAATTCATTCTCTACAAGATCGAAGCTGAAATAAACCTGGAGATGTACAGTGAGGCTGAGTCCGATATTGCGAAATATAAAGCAGAATTTGCAGAAGATCCAGAAATTCTTCAATTATTGATTAAATATTATATAAACATCGATGATCAGGAATCTGCTTACAGGCTTGCATCAACTCTCATCGAAAGGGGAATTTCTGATAAATATAATTATAAGACAGCTGTAGGTTACCTATATGAAAATCGTAGATATGGTGATTTGATAAAGTTGCTTGATGCTAATCCTGAAATGTCGGATTTCAGGCCAGAATACTGTTCTTCCTTAATTTATAGCGGGAAAATAGATAATGCCCTGAATTGTATATCTGAGAATAATAGCCTGTTAGATTCAGGTCCGGTAGTTGATACCTTATTTGAATTTTTAAAGAGTGAGAATAGAATAAAAAAATTTGAAAATATTGATATTTCAGGTACTCTGCTAGAAATGGCACTATTCTTTATCAGGGGTAGAAAAAACGTTGATTACAGAAAATATATGGAAAAAGTCTACAGAAATAAATCTGTGGCGTGTACTTACATCCTTGCCAGTGCAGATGATATACAGAAAATTGCATTCAACAAAAATTATATAAGAGGGCTTATGGGAATTGAGAAATACCAGACAGTGGGATCAATTATATCAAGCATATACTCAATTCAGAATGGCATAGTACCGGAAGACCTAAATGATTCTGAGTATTTTCTTTATCCTGTCAGCATGGCTCTGATTAGACACGGTTTCTATAAACAGGCAGCAATATATATAGAATCAATCAATAATAAGTCCCCCGATCCCTTCTATTATTATATCAGGGCATTGATTGATGAACATGAATCAAGTCACAGCGAAGCTCAGAAACATGTAGATGAGGCCATTAATATTTTGGAAAATATAGATTTTTATGCATTGAGGATTAATATTGCTTTACAGAGGAATGAACGACCAGATAGCTTTATAAAGTCATGCATTGAAAAGGGATTCATTGATATCTTCTTTCAGATAGATGATTTTGTTGAAAAAAATAAAATCGAGGTAAGTGATTCCTTCAGAGAATTGCTGACCGATACTGATGTAAAGAATACGGGAATGTACAGGTTAAAGGCATACTGCATGGATTCATATAAAATCAAGTTGAAGTTTTCGGCACTTTCGGTTCTGCATGGAGGAACTTCAAATGATATTGTAAAACATTATTCCTTATTGAAATCCAGAAATGAAAAGATTGCGATAACTTTCCTAGAATATTATCCAGTTAAAAAATATGTATCTTATATTATACTCTGCAGCTATTACTACAGTAAAAGAATTTATAAAAAAACTCTTGAATATTTTAATGCTGCCTATATTAGAAACCGTAAAGCAGAAAAGAACCCAGTGTTTCAGGAGATTTCAACAGGAAACATAATTTCACAGAAAATAATTGGTGATATGGAATCCAGAAATGAGTGGTTTGATTTGTTACTTTTTTATTATTACAGAAAGGAATATACATCTATCAGGGAGATTATACAGAACCATTACAGTAATACAAAAATTCTGCAATTTGCTATTAATTTTGCGTGGGAAACCATGTCATTGAAAGAATTCATGCTAGAATTATTCCGAAAAACAGGGGATAAAATTATGGGCGAGTTACTGGCAGGGAAATTCCATGAAATGGAGCTATATAGCTACGAAATTGATATTTTAAAGAAATTAACCGGCTCATACCCTTTAGAGACTGCTAATCTGGACAAACTTATCAATGCTCTAATTCTCAACAATCAGGAAGATGAGGCACTTAAACTATCCTATGAAAATTATCATAACAATAAATCAAAATCTTCATTCAACAGGATGATCAAAACAGCATATACTTTAAAGGATTATGCATCCGTTGTTAATATTTGTGGAAATAATGCAGAATTTATAGATGCCAGAAATATAGAATATTTCATAGATGCGGAAATAAAACTATTCAACTATGTGGGCGCCAGGGTTGCAATGAAAGAATATTCAGATCTCATTACAGAGGATATAAAAAATAATATAGAGACAAAAATTAAAGCTTCATATAGAACAAGAATAATTTTGAAGTTTGCAGGCGATATTTTCAAAATGGAAATCGAAAATAATACAATTTTTAATTTTCATGAGATGCAGAAATATATTCCCGGTTACATATCCACTGATGTTTACAATTTTATAACCAATGACATGCCATATACATACATAGGAAGGGAAGATTACAACGAACGGTCAAGAAATATAATAAAGAGACTTAAGGAAACGGGCATTTTATCTCTTAATAAAATTAAAATACATGATATATACAATGTAACCGATGACGTAATAATAGCAAAAAATTTTTATGTATTTATAGGAAGAGCAATGGATGGATATTATAAATCCTCGTTACATGGAAACTGGAAGTTTACTTCCGACGCAAATAGAAAAGATGTGCCGGGAATCATTGAGGCAATGATAAAATACGATATTGGTATTCTTGATTCTATAGCCATATCTGAAAAAATAAAGAAGGGAGCAATTTAAATGATGTACAGCAGAAACAATGAATCTAACGATATAATAATAGCAGTTATAGTTCTTACAATTGCATTTACGCTTATGATCAATGGGGGTCTCAGAGCTGTAAGCGCAAACAGATTTGAAATAAATATTCTGATAGGATTTTCGGTAACAGTGACCGCTTTTCTAATGCATGAAATGGCTCACAGAACAGTGGCAAGGAGGCTGGGTGCAGTAGCATTCTTCAAGTTATGGCCCGTAGGAATCCTCATGGCACTGGTAACTTCCATATTTGGATTTATATTTGCGGCTCCGGGAGCAGTTCAGTTCGCTGGTTTATACGACAGGGAAAGTGAGGGTAAAATCGCCCTTGCAGGTCCTGCCACGAATATATTTATAGGAATCATTGCGTTTCTTGCCTTTATGTTCATCCCTTTCGGGCCTATTGCAGGAACTATACTTCTATGGGTTGCATGGTTAAATCTGTGGTTCGCTCTGTTCAATCTGATTCCATTCCCACCACTGGATGGCAGCAAGGTATTTTACTGGAACAGCAAACTCTTCGCAGCAGTATTTTTGATTGCCATAGTTCTAAATTTTGTAGATGGATTTATACCGCAAATATTCGGCATTTAATAATTTTCCATCAATTTAATAAAAAATATTGTGTTTTCTCCAACATCAATTCTATAAGGAATGGAATATTCTGCAATTTTCCCATTTATATCGCTTTTTATGCTATGATTTTCCACCATATAGCCCCATAACTCCTGTGATGGATTTATTATGAGCCCATAGTATAATGGTTCCTGTGATGCAACAAAATATTTTTCTTCATCTAACTTTTCACGTTTATTTCCGAATAATATTTCCATAAAGGATAATAATAAGGTACTAAATTAGTTTATGCAATATTTGTTTTCCATTTTGAAGAAGTCACAATGTATAATATATAAAAGTTAAATAGGTTTATTTAATAAACTCCCAGAGAGTGATTAAAATAAACACAAAAGAAACATGTACTTCCTGCGGTATAGGCCTTGTGGAAGTTGGATACTCAATATTTGAATGCCCCAATTGCGGGGAGGAAATGATTGGTAGATGCAAGCAGTGCAGAGAGCATTCTACAAAATATGAATGCCCGAAATGTGGTTTTATCGGACCGTGATATTATGGGAGACGTGATGGTTCAGTTGAGAGTACTGCCGGAATCTGTTGAAATAGATCTTGGTGTTCTCAAAAATGAAATAACAAATGTGATTGATAAATTATGCAAGATTAATGAGATAAAGGAGGAAGAAATAGGCTTTGGCCTGAGTGCATTGATGTTTTCCGTTATCGTTCCGGACGAGGAGGGAAAAATAGATTCAGTGGAAACTGCAATATCCTCAGTACAGGGTGTGAGCCAGGTAGACACAAGAGACGTTACATTAATATAAAATGTTGATTTTTTATATTTTAATTATTTTTTATACAGGAATTCTAATACTCATATCATCGGGTTTTCTTTACATTGAATCTCACAAATATCACAGTGAGGATATTGTAAATGATTTCAGGCCAAAAACACTGGTTATAATGCCGGTACGGGGTATTGATTATTCCTTGCAACAAAATTTAGAATCAGTTCAGAAACAAAAATACGAGAATTTTCAAATGATATGCGTTATTGATTCTGAACAGGATGATTCTTTAAAAATAATCAACAAGCTGGGAATAGAATATATAATAAGTTCATATAATTGCAGGAAATGCAGCGGAAAAGTAAGAGCTATAAGCACCGCAATTGAAGCATATAAAGATTATGACGTTTATTTGCTTGCCGATTCTGACATAGAGGTAAACAATAACTGGCTATTGAATATGGTTATGCCACTTAAAAGTGCAGATGCCGGTATCTCAACAACGTTTCCATATTTCGAACCAAGGGGAGGTTTCTGGTCTGAAATAAAGGAAATATGGGGATTCGTGGGAATGGGGCTCATGGAATCAAAACTGACAAGATTCGGCTGGGGTGGATCACTTGCATTCAAAAGAGAACTTATAGAGAATTCAATGGATTTTTTCAGTGAGCATATATCAGATGATACGGCACTGACCAAAATCTGCAAAAGTAAAGGGAAAAAAATATATTATGTGGATTCTGCCAGACCGGATATATATTCTCCGGATAATTTTGATGTATTCTTTGAATGGGCAAACAGGCAAACCGCACTTTCCATATCTGCGTCTCCAAGGGTGTATTATTATGGCATGCTGTTTTACGGGTCTTATATGTTACTCTTCCTGTCGGCAATATTCATGGGGATATTTTATAGTGCATATTATTTTCTCTTTTTAATTCCGTCGGCAATATATATATACAACATGCTCCGCAGATTGAAAACTATAAAACCTGTAAACATAATTGGTGCCATAATACTTCCTGTAATATATATGGTCAACCTCATTATAGCAAAAAGAATGAAAAATATCAATTGGCGTGGAAACACGTACGATATACAGGATAAAAACTTATTATAATATATCACTATCCTTAATAATGAAAACACCGCAGTTGTTCGGCACAAATGGAATTAGAGGGGTCCCCAATCAGGATCTGACGCTGGATCTTGCAACAGGCATTGGCAGGTCAATAGGCACATTTTTTAAATCTCCCAGAATAGCAATCGCACGAGATACCAGAATCAGTGGAGATATGTTTTTATTTGCAGTTGCGTCCGGTGCAATGTCCACCGGATCAGATATAGTGTATATCGGGGTGTTACCCACTCCAGGTCTTCAGTATTACTGCAGAGAGAATCATATTCCCGGCATAATGATAACAGCCTCGCATAATCCCCCGCAGTATAATGGAATAAAGGCAATAGACAGTGACGGTACTGAGATTGATGAGGAAACAGAGGTAAAAATAGAAGATGTATATGAAAACCGGAAATATAAACTGGCAGACTGGGATAAGATAGGGAGGTACAGTGATGATAATACAGGTATAGACCTTTATATGAATAGTATTGTAACCTCTGTTAATTCAAAAACCATAGCAAAGAGTAATTTGAGGGTGGCAATCGATACGGGCAACGGGGCATCATACTATACAAGCCCGGAGATACTTACAAGGCTCAACTGTCATCCTGTATCACTGAATGCCAACCCTGATGGAAAGTTTTCATCTAGAAATTCAGAGCCGAAACCGGAGAACCTTTCTGATCTTATATCCATAATGAAGACGGGAAAATTCAGCATAGGAATAGCCCATGATGGGGATGCAGACAGATGTGTTTTTATAGATGAAAAGGGAAATTTTGTGGATGGTGACAGGAGTCTGGCACTTATTGTAAAACATACTATTAAAAGAGGTGATTCTGTTGTCACGCCGGTGAGCAGTTCCGATGCTCTGAGCGAGATATGCACTGAAAAGGGAGCAAAATTAATCCTTACAAGGGTGGGTGCACCTATAGTAGCCCGTGCCATGATTGACAATAAGGTGACAATAGGGGGAGAAGAGAACGGCGGAATCATATACGGAAAGCACCAGTACTGCAGGGATGGGGCAATGACTATGGCACTGATGCTGGATTTGCTTGCCAGGGAGAACAAACCCCTATCAGAGCTTTTGAAGGACATTCCGGAGTATTATATGGTAAAAACATCGGTTCCACGAAAAAGGGAGTGGGAAGAAATAAAAGAACTTATAACAAAAAAATTCACCGGAAAAATGTTTGATTTTACAGATGGTATAAAAATTTATGATACTGATGGATGGACACTTATAAGACCGTCCGGAACAGAAAAAATTGTCCGTGTATTTTCTGAATCAAGGAAACAGGAAGCCGCAAAAGAATATAATAAAGAATATGAAACGTTTTTAAAAAATTTATAAATTTTTATACATATGGAAAAACCTGGTTATTGCATTTATATTCCCTGCAAGGCCAAACCATATGAGAAGCATGCCGGTTGCATATATTTCTATTGAATAAATAGCGAAATGTGCGGTTATAAAAAATTGCACCAAGGCGAATATTATGATTAATACAAGCCGGTCTGCCCTGCCCGCTATGCCCGAATAATTCCTCTTTAAGCCCAGTGCCTGTGACTGGGTTCCCATATAGCTGGTCAGAAGAATTCCCAGTATTGCGAAAAGCCCAAGATATATATTTCCATAAATGGAAAAGGTCATTCCCAGAACAATAAACATATCTGAATAACGATCGAATACATGGTCAAGCATATCACCTTTTTTAGATGATATATTCTTTAATCTTGCTATTTTTCCATCAAGGGCATCAAATAATGCTGATAGAATTATTAATATAAATGCAAGCAGTAGAAAGTAATGCCCAAGATAGTATGATAAACCTCCAAGACCTGCAAGAACAAGTGAAAGTACGGAAACAGTATTGGGATTCATCCCCGAAAATTTTTCTGTGATTGGATTCAAAAATTTATCTGCATTTTTTCTGTAAGAGTCCAGTACCATATCCAGATATGAAAAGGTAATTATTAAATTGTTGTCTTTCCGGTTTTCTTGACCTTATGCCATACACGTTTTGCACCTGTGATTTCAAGGAACATGGTGTATATTGAAATAAGTGAATTTATGGTAAGATACACATAAATAAGGGGCAGATAAATTGCATTCTGCTTCTTTTTGATCAACACAAGTATGAAAGCAGCCAGGTATATTGCAAGAGATATAACTATAAGGGAAATAAAATATGTTCTCATTGAATGCACGAAGGGATTATAAAAATTGAGTAATGATATATATAGCCATCCGAAGAATAGTATGCCTGAAAATGTTGGAGCCAGAACAATCATCAATGCATCGAAGTCCGTGAATGTGCTTAGCCTCTTTTTTGAGTGCAGGAAAACCTGATGATATCCCCTCAACCATCTGGTTCTCTGCTTGAAGTATTCAGAATATGATGCTGGGGTTTCCTGAAGTGCCTTAGCACTGCTCAGGTATGCGGATTTATACCGTGCATTTGATATACGTACTGAACTTTCTAGGTCTTCTGTAAGGAATTTCTCATTCCAGCCACCGATATTTTTTATAACGTGCCTTTTGAAATACTGATTTGACCCTGCAACCGGCACAAAAAGGTTCAAATGCGTTCTTCCGATTAATGTTGCCTTTACCAGTATTTCGTCGATAACTGCAAGTCTTGTAAATATATTTTCCTCTCTATTTATATAGGAATTATAACCCTGTAAAACATCCACATTGAAATAATTCATACCGTAAACGGCATTTTCAAGAGTATTTCTCAGAAGCATGGTATCTGCATCGTATGTTGCGATAATTTCTCCTCTTGATTTTTCGAAGCAGAAATTCAGTGCAGAAGCCTTGCTCTTTCCATCTGGTCTGTTGAATACCTTTACCCTGCTGTCCTTGTTTTCAAATTCTCTGGCTACTTTATATGTGTTATCACTGGAATTGTCTACAACAACAAACAGTTCAAAGTTTGTATAGGATTGGTTTAAAATTGATTCTATTGTTCTGGATATAACTGTTTCCTCATTCTTCGCCGGGACTATTATGCTAACCAGCGGTTTATACATCTTAAACCCTGCAAATTGTTTACCGTCAAGACCTGCAAAATCTATATCGTATTTCGTAAAATCACGGTATCCGTAATATAAAATAGGAAACTGGTAAATCACGTAAACGAGACCTATAGCAATTAAAGCAAGGCCGATAGCCTGAAGTATATCCATTATAGGAAGGTATCTATCCAGCATATATAAATTCTTTTCTATTGACCAGACTCTCCGCATGTGTTAATAGCAGATAATGTAATACAGCCCTTTAACACGAAAACATCATGTTATTCTATCCATTAGATGCATGAATTGCCATGACTGTAGTGCTATAAGTAACACATAACTGAATATTTTATCCGGTTCATGAG
>JAJZZW010000069.1 GCA_021797385.1 Thermoplasmata archaeon
TTAGAGGTAAATTTCTATTCATCGCAGGTATAGTAACTGCAGGAGTACTGGAATTAATATACACTATTATGAATTTTATCAATATGAAGGCAATTATAGGAAGCGAGAATATAAAGTACAGTGATATTGGAGCTCTTGAATCATCCATAAAATATGCGGGCAATTCCGGTTACCCGCTTATGATAAAGATAGCAGCAGTAATTCTATACGCAGGCTTGTTTATCTACCTGGGGATTTATATCAGTAAGCATCCAAACAATTATATTGAAAAGACTGAACCTCCAGAAATATGAAATACTTATAATAATAAATTCTGACTATATTAATAGTAATAGAGTTTTAAGCAAAAAGAAATTAATAGTTAAAATAATATAAGTATTTCACAAATCACTTATATTCTCCATTTTTTTGGGGAAATATTAAATATTTTTGACTTATATATTATACGTGTACAGGAAAATCAAGATAACCGTTGCTGTATTCTTTGTCATAATTATGATATTATCCACAATTTCAATTATGAATTACCAGAACGGCGGAAACGTCGATATTCAATACTTAAATGACCCGGGAAAAAAATACACATCAGGCTTGATTGCCGGTACACTCAATTTATTCCAGAATTCATCGATAAATGGAACTTATTCTAATTATGCACCTGTTAAAGAATCCCATGACGTGGCTTATAATAGCCTCAACGGATACATTTATCTGTCAGGCTACTCTCCAAATTTTATATATGTAGTTAACCCTGTGAATAATCGTATCATTAAATTCATCCCGGGTGTTTCATCTCCCAGGGACATTGTATACGATAAATTCAATCACAATATATACGTAGCCGATTATTCCTCAAACAGCGTATCCGTAATAAATACGCAGTCGAATCGGGTTGTTAAGAATATTTATGTGGGATATGATCCTGTTGCCCTATCCTATAGTAATACAAATAAAGAATTGTATGTTACCAGTAGTAGATGTAATTCTGCCCCATGGTACAGGGATGGGAATATAACTGTTATTAATACATTAACTGATAAAACAGTGCAAAGCATCGACGTTGGGCATTATCCTGACAATATGTATTTTGACAGAAATTTAGATTTACTCTTTGTTGCAAACCGTGGATCGTCCAATATAACCGTAATAAATACGACATTAAATAGGATAACGAAAAATATTATGTTGAAACCGGAAAGAGACCCACAGGGAATTATATTGAATAAAGAAACCGGTCTCTTAAATGTAATAACGGGATCTGGAAATATAGTTTATATTAATCCGGCAACATTTGAGATCACCGGGAATATAAATACTAAGGAGAAGGCTCAGTCAGAGGTTTTTGATGTCATAAATGATAATGCGTATCTATTTGATAACTCAGCTAATCAAATATCAGTTCTGCATGAAAGACGGCTGATAGAGAATATTACAGGTGTTATAAAACCTGTATCAGGTTTATTCATCAAAAAACTCGATGCTATATATGTAATCTCATCTGCTTCCACCTATATTTATGTTTTAAATGCAACAAATTCTAATATTTACAATAAGATTCTGGTGCGGGATCATCCTGAACACATGGCATACGATTCCCTCAACGGAAATATCTATATAACAAACCGGTGCGCAAACAATGTACTGATTATGAATAAAGATGAAAAAATAATAGGTACAATAAAAGTGGGTAAAAACCCTGATGGAATTGCCTTTGATAGTTACAATAATCGTTTATACGTTGCCAATACTGATTCCGGTGATATATCCGTAATAAACGCCTTAAATAATGGGGTCGTAAATAACATATCAATGCCCTCTGATCCAACAAAAATCCTGTTAAACCCTGCCGGTAACAATCTTTATATTGCGAGCTATTGTTCAAAAAATATAACATTAATAGATACCAGAGATAATAAAATAACAGGTATAACATCCCTGAATGGAAATATTCGGGGATTTACTCTGGATACAGAAAACAATAATGTATATGTGGTCACCACCTGTTATAATAATAGTTTATACGTTATGAATTCTAATATTACAATTATAAATAGAGCGGGTAATTATAGCCATAATCCAGCCTGCATACTTTATGATATTGAGGATAATATGATTTATACAACAAATATTAATAATGGAACAATGTGCGTTTTTGATCCGGGTACAAACAAATTCATATCATCCTTTGTTTATTCAACATACTGTGGTTCACAGATAATACTTGATACCTATAATCATTTTCTCTACGTCCTCTCCGGGAATAACATAGTTTCGGTGAATACTTCATCAGAACACTTCATGAAATGCATTGAAACAGGTTCACGTGGTACATCATCCCTGTATATCAGCTCTACGAATTCCATATACATTGCCAGTTCCGGTTCAGGCACAATCCAGAACCTTAACACTGTGTGTTACAACGTTACCATTGTTTTCCATAATTTTAATGCAAAAATGCCACATTACCTGACCTTTGATGATAAAAGCTTCCCACACTCATTTAGCAGGGAATGTGTCGTGGCGGTGAATAACGGTACTTACAGGTATGATGTTGATACCGCATATCATAGAAATGTTAAATATCCTGTAGGTACTGTAAAAATATCAGGAGATAATGTTATCATAAATATAGAATACAGGAACTGGTATAACATGAACGTTTTCCTGACAGAACTTATTTTTATATCCGCTGGGTTTATAATGGGTACCTTATATGTATATTATTATGTCAAACATAGATATAAAAACAATTAAAAATTTTTATCGGGTCTCAGAATAATCCGGGAACCGGAATTAAAGCTTATAATGTACGTATAAAAATAGACATATCCTACAGTAGAAACTATTATAATATTCTATAATATATAGAACATAAAAAGGTGCTTGATTAAATGTCACTAAATACGTTTGCCGAGATTGAAATATTCGTATCGCTTGTGGTAGGCTTTTTCTTAGCTTTTGTGCCATATATGACCGAAAAATCCATAAATTTCGGGGTAAGGACTCCATTGGATAAAATTAATTCTGGTAGTATCAGGAACGCTAAGCATGTATATGCAGCATCAGTAGTAATAATTACACTTGCAATGATCTCTCTGGATGTTGCCCTGAATGGCATTACTGCTTTTACAGTAGCCATGTTACCGATTATTCTTATTCTGGGATTTTCTGTATACTTTGCTGAACATTACAGATTGCTGAAAATAAAGAAGCAGGAAAACTGGTTTGAGGGCAGTAAGGAAGTTGTAACTGGCCAGTTTGTAATCGCTTCGGGAAGTAACTTTCCATTTATATATGCACTGCCGGGAATTCTCATAATTCTGATAATCTTCGCTATCGGCATATTCTATTACCCACATATACCATCAGTATTTCCAACACATTTCGGTGCCAACGGTTTGCCAAACGCTTACTCCAGCAAAACAGTACTGTCTGTATTCCTTGTTCCAGTAATCGGTGCGATCACCACTGTATTTATTATTATCCTTGCCTATGCAATCAGCAGGACTTCTATAAGGGAGGATACAGCAGTTAAACATGCAGGCGAAAGAACAAATATCTTCAGGCACAGAATGGTCATTTTGATTTCGATAATACCTGTATTTATGAATATTACATTTGGCCTTTCCAGTTTTGAAGAATGGGGATTAATTCATAATTTAAACATAGCTATACTTATAGCACCTGTTATGGCAATGGCGGTAGCCGTAATGATTATATCTTTTACTACCGGACAGGGAGGCAGCAATGTCAGAATCAGGGGCAGTGTACCATCTGAGGAAAATAAACAGTCTGTAAGGGATACATCTGACGATGATAAATACTGGAAGGGCGGGGTAATATATGTAAATAGAAACGATGGCAGGATTCTTGTTCCTAAAAGGTTCGGTGTAGGATTTACATTCAACATGGGGCATCCGGTAGGAATAGCCATAATGGCAGCGCTAATAGCTATTCCAGTAATTATATTAACTTTAGTTTTTGTTGTGCACTGAAAATAAATTCATAATTTAATTTTTTATTCTTATAATGCTATTAGAAGTGCACCGGCAACAGACAGAAGAACTCCTATATACTGTTTTGAACTCAACTTCTCCTTGAAGAGAAATTTACCTGAAAGTGCCAGGGTTGCCGGAAGCATTGCAACCAGGGCACCAGCCAGCACGAGTGCACCCTGGGATATGGATAAAGCGTAGAATACGTTTCCCGATCCGTCCAGTATTCCAGCGACAACAGCAAGCATCAGTGTAAAGGACAGTTTAGCCTTATAATTAGGAGTGGTTACAGATGTTATATGCCTCTGCTTCATGCGCCTGTACATGAAAAGTGTCTCAAAGGCAATGAAGGTCATTATGAATCCGGATGTCCTTGCTATGAGCAATGGCATTACAGATGAATGCAGTGATAATATGGCAAAGGAGAGGGGCATGTAATATATTCCCCATATTATATTGGCGAGTGCTGCAAGCATGAGGTATCTGTTGATTTTAAATCCATTTTTGATTGTAACCATCATAGAACCTATCAGTATCAGTATAACAGCAGGGAGTATCAGGGATGATACTGTTTCCTTGAGGACTAAAAGGCTGAATGATATTACAATTATTTGCTGCATATTTATGGTTACGCCGGCACTTCCCAGGTTTTCTCCTTTAAGGGATTTATAAAATAGTATATACCCCAGGCTGAGGAATATCCCTGAGGTTACACCTAAAAATAATGTAGTTTCTGCAATATCCAGATGCGGTGTCATGAATATTGATAGGGTCATCGGTACTATTCCGGCACCTATTACAATTAATGCAATATTATCACTCTCCATTTTTCCTGTTAGGCTTTTAATTAATGTATTGGACGCAGTCCAGATGATCAGTACAAAGGCCGGTATGAGTATCTCCAGCATATATATCTGCGGGATTAGTGCTGTTACAGATATATAGATATCCAGAAAATGCAATGTTTAATTACTCCTGAGCATGTGTTTTACTGGTTATCTGTTACTATTTTTTAACCCATTCTGTTGCTAAAAAAATTAAAATTTATATTTATCTATTTAAATATGTGTATTCATAGGTTTTACAAAATTTCAGAAATGTTTCTGTAGCATGTGTATGAATCATTGAGTGTACTGAATATTTTAATTTAAAATAGAAATATTAATAAGACTGTGCTGTATAAGAAATATTAAAGGTTAATGAATCAGAAATTTCCACTAATATTTGTGATCTGATTTCCCAGCGTTTTTGAATTCTTATTATTTATTATTTCCATGCATAATTCTTTTGCCTCATCTTTCTTTCCGGTCTTTTCCAGAAAATATGCCCTGTAAAGTGGTGAAACAAGGCGATAAAACAGTATTCTTTTGAATGCTCTCGAAGAGAAATCTTTGCTAAAATTTGACAGCATATTAGGCAGGTATTTCAGGGAGAAACCTTCAAGAATAGCAGCTATGTCTAATGCCCTGTCTCCGTAAGATGCATCTGACCAGTCTATAACTCCATTAACTCTGCTGTGTTTTCTATTTAAGATAACATTTCCTCTGGAAAGATCTCCGTGTATCAATGATATATCTTTATCGTTTAGTTCTAACATAGATATATCAAAGAGATCCAAAATTTCCTGGAAATATTCTATTCCGGTATATAATTCCAGTGTACTCCTAAAAGAATTGATCAAAGATTTTTCATATTCTATCCAGGTATTGCTGTTATATACCGGAATTAAAGTACCATTAAGTAAATCACTTCTGAATGTCCCCATGTAATTCAGTAGGGACATAAAATCATCCAGTACTGACCTACCCAGGGATTTTGCATTATCCAGTGTATCGCCCCTAATAATTTTATATCCTGCGAAATACGGCTCTTCCATATGAATAAATTTGTATTCAGGCAGTTTAACCGGAGCACCTTTCAGTAGGGATAATAATTTCAATTCTGATGCGAGCTTTTTGATTCCAGCACCCGTCCTGGGAAATCTAAATACTGTATCATCGTTTACAATGATTATTCGATTCATCCAGCCTGTATCTATCCTGTAATATTTTTTTATAATAATATCGGGGAAGTTTTTTGAAATCTCAAAGATAAAGTTAATGGCGTTTTCCACAATATCCTGTAACAGTGTATCAAATAAATCTTTATGCTGCAGTATCGAAATTCCATAAAATAAAATTTTAAGGGCCAGTAGCCAAAACAAATATATAAACAATGCAATTATCTTTATAATGAATTATCTCTATTATAATAATACAAAGTCCTTTTTAGATGATTATGAGAATTTTGATTTCTCGGAAATGCTATCAAAAAATTATCGTGAATTATACGGTGTAGAACCGGGAATTTTCATTCGTAACTCCTGGAAAGGCTCTATTGATTACCTTCATAAAATTATAAATCAACTGGATAAAAAGGGAATAGTGCTGGAATATATAATCCCGGCCGGTGGTGAAAGAGCAGATGCCATACTTATCGGCAAATCTACAGACCCAAACCTGACTATAATTGAAATGAAGGGATGGAGGAAAATGGTAAATACTGCCAGTGATTATTTTGTAGATGCTGATGGAAAGAAAGAAGTGAATCCGGTCTACCAGGTTATGAATTATGAGGGGAAAATCAGATACGGTGTTGAGAACATAAATAATTTTTCTATCGATTCACTGGTAATCCTGTATAATATTAATAATCAGAACAGGTACTCTGAAAAGGTATACTTCAGGAATAACGAAAACTGCCTTATCGATAAACTCAGAAAGAATCTCGATCCGGGATTCGATGAGAAATCGGCCTCCTTATTCCTGAGTGGAAAGTATGTGCAGAACAAGAGCCTGTTCGATGCGGTTAAATCATATTTTAACGATATAAAAAATGGTGCGATGAAAGCCCTGGCATCTGAAGGATACGGCCTCTACAATGAACAGCTTATTCCCTACGAGGAAATTATTGATGATCTAAGGAATGATGTTTCAGGTAATTATGTGATACACGGAGGTCCGGGTTCTGGAAAAACATTAATGGCTATAAATCTCCTCTTGAGATCGCTGGCACTGGAGAAACAATCCGTCCTTGCCTACAGGAATAACAGGATGGTAGAATCCCTGAGAAAAATGCTTGATGGTATAAATCCCGGGCTTTCTACCCTGATAAAATATTATTCAACAGGAAGGCCCGGTAATCCAGGAGTTGCAGACAATGATTTTCCAGTAAAGTATAAAATCGCCATATTTGATGAGGCACAGAGAATGACCATTGACAATATAATCAATGCCGGTAATGTTGCTGATATATCTGTATTCTTTTATGATGATTCACAGATTCTGGGAAAGAGGGAGCAGGGCACAGCTCAAAACTTTACAAAATACCTGAATAGTCCAGTAGAAATAAGCCTCAAAGGGCTATACCGTAATGGAAACGAATATGGAAACTTTGTGAACGAACTCCTGGCAGGGAAATCCCCAGAATTCCATATGTATTATGATTTTAGACCTTTCTGCAATATTGATGATATGCTGGAAGAGTTGAGAAGAAGAATAGCAGAGGGTAAAAAATCAGCACTGGTAGCCTCATTTACAGAAGCAAGGGGAGACCTACAGAATCCGGGATCTCCTGACAATCTGCGTATCGGTTATCCTCTGAGGTCGGGCCTTGACATATACAAAAATACAGATACCAGAATCCGTTGGCTCATGAATCCGAAGAAAGATTATGCCCCGTTCTGGGTTGGCGGGAATTCAAACAGGCTAGATAGCTGTGCATCTGTTTATGGTGCCCAGGGATTCGAGGCAGATTATACCGGTGTTATCTGGGGGCGGGACCTCGTCTGGCGTGGCAATAAATGGATTCTTGGAGATAACTGTGAGGATTTTGAGATCAAGAAATCTTTCTATAAGGGTAAGGATGGAGATATGAATTCCTACAATACAGCTATAAATCTTCTGGTTAACAGATATAGAATACTGCTAACGAGGGGCATTCATGGAACATACGTATTCTGCGAGGACGAGGAAACGGGAAAATATATTAAGAGCCTGCTTTAATCAAGTTGCATATAACTATTACTGTACTAAATTTTTATATAAATTCATTCAATATATTGAAAATATGAATAATTTTAACTTTGAGGTAATGGATAAGAATTCCATAAAATATGCAAAGGATCAGACAGATATAACCAGAGAAAAGTTTGCAGGATATTACAAAGATATAGCCTCCGTTATTCGACCGTATGTATTCACAGAAAAGATGAAAAGTGTATGCATGACAAAAAACAAAATATGCTATATATCTATAAATAACGGGCAGAACAATTTAGTAGTCAACGATGATGTCATTTATTCTACTGATGGTATTATAGTATGGATCAAGCCCGAGAATAATGGAGATAGGGTGGCATTGTTCGAAACTACCGGAAAGGATTCAGGTACTCTGAAAGTATTCAGGAAAAAGGAAATAATATATGAAGAAAATGGATTTATACATGACATTATCTTCAAGGCAGACGGTTTTTATATAATTAAGGAAAACAGGAATGAAAAAGTAGGTGATAATAACCATAGTTCAAATGCCGTTTATACTAACGGTGAATATGTATTCGGGAAAGAAATACCTGCAGGTCTGGGCATTGTTGCTGATAGTTACGAAAATAAAGTGGTTTTAACTGCGGCGGATAATAAAAGAACCATAATTTATACAGGAGATCTGGAGGATCCTTCAACATGGAAAAAGTTCTGGGAATATGACAAACAATTGAAGGTACTTGATTACAGGCAGGATAAACTTTACAAATCAGAAATCATGAAAAACCTTATTTAGCCTCAGCTATATGACGATATAGCTGTGAGAATCGGAGGCGGTTGTTGGTATATTTGACCTTCGAGGCCGTTAATTAGAATACCCGCCCTTCGACTCGATTTCATACCTTATTAATATCTAATAAGGTGAATAGGAGTTTGTCGAGTCTACGATTCAGAATCTCACAGAACCACTAAGGACTTGTGAATAAATAACATTTATTTTTATATTAGAAGTTGCTACACTATTATGGCGATAATCCATGGCAAAAAAGAACTTGTTATGAAAACAGGAGAAAAGTACCGTAGGGTTGCTTCATC
>JAJZZW010000070.1 GCA_021797385.1 Thermoplasmata archaeon
TATTTTATAATCGGTTGTTTGAAAATACAGGGCTATTTAATGATATTTATCTATGTTTTTTAAAAAAATTTATATCCCTATTTGATATAGCACAAATATTGGTAAAACTGGATGATGATATCCTGGCGCAAATTGCCTTGCAAAAATTTCAATTTGATATACACAAAGTTAAGGTATCTGCAGGAATGGAAGTCTATGGTGCATCAGGATTAAGTTATAAATTTGATTATATAATTGCTTCAGGTAAGGATATCATAGCTGTAAAGCTTGCACATTCAGATATCACAACGAATGATATTATGATTTTTAATTCCCAGGCTACGGATGCAGGTATCACAAAAAAAATTTTAATAAGTGAAAGCGAACTGGGCGAGTACGTAAAAAAAATGTGTAACATTTACAGTATTATAGTATCGGATCCAAGAGAAGTCACAACACCGGATGCCTTACGGGCGAAATTTGGAATTCCTATCCTCGATGCGAAATTATCCGGAGGGCTCCGGCCAGGGTATGTGTATATGATATCTGGAAAAACTGGTGTGGGAAAAACCACACTTTCAAGCATCTTTCTCTCATATGGTGCCAGTATAGGCGAAAAGGGGTTGATGATACTTACTGATACGTTCCCTGACCAGTTTATTGATAATATACGCACTATGAATATTGGATTTGCAGAGGCATATAAAAATAAACAAATAGAGGTAATGGAAATTTCAGACCAGATAAGGTCAATGAAATCTGATATATCCCAGGGAAAAGCAGACTCCAGAAAATTTATCACAAAATTAGTCACAGAACTGAAGAAAATTATTATTTCCAGGGATATTAAACGTGTTGTCATAGACCCGATTACGCTCCTCATTATACCTGATGATGATTTTGTCAACCTCCTTTTAAATAGTATGGCGATCAAGGGAGTCACAATATTAATCACAAGCGGTTTGAGAAATAGCAATTTAAGTATTTTCGGCATTGAAGAATATTACGCCACAGGCATTATAAAACTTGAATATAGATCACAGGATGATATAGGTACCAGAACAGGAAGCATAATTAAAATGAGGGGCACTACCTTCGATCCAAGCCCATTTAACTTTAAAATTACCGCAAACGGCATAATGCCTTTGAGCAAACTTAAAATGCCAGAACCGGAAGTAACACAAACAAATCAGGAAAATATTGAAGGCAATTCATCAGAAAATCAGTCTTCAGATGGCAGCCTATTTAGAAGTATAAGGTGATCATCTGGGCAGACGAACTGTAATTTTTGTAAATATACTGACTATGTTTTCTATAGTTTTCATAATCATCGGTATTACTTCCGCTTTGTATTCGGCTGTGGTTTTAAAGAATGGCACTACTTTTGATTATATATTTACCGCGTGGTTCTGGCTTGCAAGCGTGTTTTTTGGAATTCAGAGTGTAACATACTTTATATCTTTCCACCGGAGTGCTACTGAATATGTAGATACAATACATGATTCTTATGTGCCAGGGCTCCGTGGCAAAGTTACTGTCCTTGTACCCATTTTCAATGAAGAAGAGGAAATGGTAATTACAAATCTAATAGCCATTTATTCCAATGCAGGAGAAGACTCAACTATATATGTCCTTGATGATTCAACGCGTGGCGATTCTGCTCCTATAATAGATTTATGCCGGAAACTGGGGATGAAATATATACACCGTGAGAATAGACGGGGATACAAGGCCGGTGCATTGAATGATGTCCTTAAAACCCTCGAAGTGCCATATGCTGCAGTAATAGATATAGATCAGACACCGGCTCCTGATTTTCTACGCGAGGCTACAGCTTTGCTGGCAAAGGATACAAAAATAGGGTTTGTCCAGGTTCCACAGGTATATTCAAATACAGATTCAAGTACACTTGCAGAGATAGCACAGGCCCAGCAATTCATATTTTATGAGATACTCACGGAAGGTAAAAGTGTAGTAGGCACATTATTCTCCTGTGGCACAAATGTAGTGTATAATCTAGATGCATTGAAGTCAGTAGGTTATTTCGATGAGAATAACATAGTTGAAGATATAGCCACATCTGTTAACATGGCCATAAATGGATGGACCGGCATATATTACAATAAAAAGTTAGTGTTTGGCCGGGCTCCGGTAACAATGCAGGGATACATTAATCAGCAATGGAGATGGATGTATGGTTCACTGTCTCTAATGCCAAAAATTGTCAAAAAAATCCTTTTAAGCAGAAAGTTCTCGCCGAAACAGAAATTAGACTGGTTTGCAACATCAACATGGTATATCTTTGGCTGGTTTTATCTAATTTTTCTACTTTCTCCGATACTTGAAATTGTTGGAATACGGGTTCTGACAATAAACAATCTTCTTTATCTTTTTGCCTGGTTGCCCTATACTATACTTCTCATGACAACATTTACCCTTTCTCAGGTATCTAAAAAGGCACAATTAAGGTTTGTCTTCTATAATATGGCCGCAAATCTACTGGTATTCCCACTGAGCATTTCTACTTCAATCAGTGCGTTACTGAAAAAATCCAAACCATTCACCACAGCCAGAACCGGCGGAAAAATTCCCCTGTACCGTTTCTGGCCACAGATCACAATTATAATCCTCCTGCCTCTTGCTGCAATTTATCTTATTTTACAGCACAACACTTTTTCATATATTACTGCATTCTGGGCGTTTTTTCAGTTCACACTTCTCATGCCCATATTCTGGTTAAATAAAACCCCGCGTGCATCATCAATGGATGACCCTGCCTTTAAAAATTCTATGTAGGTTTATATTCATTTAATTGAGAAGAAATTCCAGAAGCGTTTTTACGGTCAAGCAATTTTAAGGCTGCTGATTTAGCCATTAAAAGAATATTTTTATAGATTTATATATTATAGAAATTAATGAAACCGGTAAATTTTGATTTAAAGCTCTCAAAATACTTTGATATTTCTATAAATTTTAACTCCCGGCCGATAGCATTGTTCCGTGCAACCGGGTATAATGGTGCTGGCAGCCTTGTAATGGATGGCCATGATTTCTTTTTTAATGTTTTTATCCCGAAGTCAGATGATATTACAGCCTTAAAACCATTTCTTCAACTCGCTGATATAGAGGAGAGGGGGCCTTATTATTTTTACAGTGAAAAAATTCAAGACCCTTACTTATCAGGATTTTTAGGAGACCTTGATAGTATAAATGGACTGGTAATCAGCTATGCTGGTATTGAAGCTGGCAAAATGAAATTAAAAGGTTTTATGCATACAAACTCTGAAACAGATTTTTCTAATTTGTTGAGCAAATACAACTATATGCAGGCAAACATTGAAGAACTAACCTTGAAGCCATCCATGGGCTTTTATGATTTTATGAAGAATATGGGGATTCCACTTAAATGTATCACCATAAGCCTTCCTATGTCTGAATTCTCGCAGTACCGGACAATTAAAGTATTGAAAGGCACTAATACAGTAATTCAGTATGTAGACAATATCCCCAAAGGTGGAAAATTCCGAATTATCCTTTATTCTGATAGTAATCTGGGTGAAGTTGAAGGCATTAATGTTATATCAGGCGTTGACCACATATATGAAACCAGCACAGATGAAAGTATATTGCTTTTGTTTGCATCAAATACCAGAAAGAATAATATAACCTCAAATTTCACATTTATGTATGAAAGTGATGATAAGTTGTTTTTAAATTTTATCGTTCCAGAATTCATGGCAAAAGAATATTTTCAGCTCATAGTGGATACTGAAATTGATTTAAAAAATTTTGAATGGGTTACTCTGGAATTCTATGGAGATTTAGACAATTTTGAACTGTTATTCAACTATCCAGAAAATATTCAGTAAACCCAAATATACTATAAATAGAAAGAGTTATGATACATCTGTACTGGAGGCATCGAGCCTACAGCAATAGGGATAGGTACTGTTGTAAGGAAGATAAAGGCCGGAAATGAAAGGTTTAAGAAAATGCTTGCACGAAAAACCGGGGGATGCATTATTAATTGGCATTAAAAATATTATGCTTACACAATATCCGGATAAGAAAATTTCACAACCTGTGATGTTGATTAAGTATGAGTAATTTTTTATATGTTGCAAGATTAAAAGAAAATTCATTGGAGAATTCATGCCTATGATTCATAACAATGTAAACGTTTTGACACACAATGTATGATAGCGCTTAACAATTTCTAATATGTTTTTGTCAATGTTTATATATAATTAAAAATTATATTCGAATGGATAATAATGAACCCACACTTGAATCTAAATTTCAACTGAAAAAAGGAGCAGTTGGTAAATGGCATGCTGTTTTTCAGGCATATACGCATGTTGCACCTTCCGGGGATATCGGAATATTGCTTACTGGCGTTGCACTTTTTGCACTTGGGGCATCCCCGCTGGCTGTTTTGTTATCATGGGTCATTTACCTCTTAATGGTCAATACCAATTATAGATTCAGCCAGAGGGTTTCACACGCTGGTGGTTACTACGCAATCGGCGGACATGGTATGGGTGGCTTTTACGGGTTTATGAATGGCTGGATTTACCTTCTTGACGAAATGATAATTTATCCAAGTTTTGGCCTTCTGGGGTTTGCTTCAGTCATATTTCTATTGAGCCCTGCAATATCTTCAATACCATTCATCTGGGTACCATTAATACTTATTCCCTTCGCAACCGGCTTGCTGTTTAACTATTTCGGCATAAAACCATCCCTTGTTTATCTACTTATAACAGCTGCAGTTGAGGTCATATTCCTTCTATCAACCAGCTGGTATATTATATTTACAATGGGGCATGCTAATACCTTAAGTGTATTCTCCCTTTCAGGGATTAATGTAATTCCATTTATCTTTGCGCTGTTATACGGCATAGAAGCTTATGGGGGACTCGGTACAGTTATTGGCATCAGCGAAGAAACAAAGCAATCTAAATTCAATATTCCAAGGGCCATAATCATAGCATCCATACTCGCAGGAGCTACACTTATTTCAGCTATGTATGCATTGACGATAGCATGGGGGACGACCAGCATGACCAGCTATGCGACGTCTCCTGATCCCGGATTAATTATATGGCATAGATTTTTTGGGCTTCCCGGAGAGATCATACTCCTGTTCTTCATACTTAATGGCTATATTGCGTACACTGTTGCGAATCCTATAGTGCAATCCAGAGTTATATATGCAATGGCGCGTGATGGAGTTTTTCCCAGGTGGTTCGCAGTTACACATAAAAAATATAAAACACCATACCGTGCGGTCATTCTTGTTTCAATTATAGCACTTATTGTTTCCATGGGGTTATCATTTCCCTTCGGGCCATTTGACGCTGCAATTATAACAGGAGCCATGGCGGGGATAGGCCTGGTATCGGCACATGCTATGTCAAGCCTGGCTTATATAAGATATGCAAGGAAAGACAATAAAATCAAATATAGCATTCTCAAGGATGCAATAATACCTTTAGCCTCGCTTATAATTCTAATCCCAATTATAGCATTTGCATTTGATGAACTGACGTGGCCCTATATCCTATCGCCTATTCTGGCTGGATTATGGGTTCTGGGTGCATTTATATTTGGATTATACCTATATAAAAATAAGAGAAAAGACCTGGAGAATGCCGGATCAGAAGATTTTTCAGAGGTGATTACCACAGATTAATATATTATTATCCTTTGAATATTTGATCATACCAGTCTTTTCTTACCTTCCCTGTTAGATCAAAATATACATGTTTTATATATGTAAATTCTTCCAGGGAATAGGGTGATAATGATGCCCCATGGCCACTTTCCTTATATCCTGCCCATGGCATTTCAGAGGGCACTACAACATGCTCATTTACCCAGACAGTTCCGAATCTTAAGTCTCTTGTCGCTCTCATGGCTGTGGTAATATCCGATGTCCAGACAGAGGACCCGAGCCCATAAGTAACATCGTTGCTTCTGCTTATTGCATCATTATAATCCTTAAATTTTAATATTGTAAATACAGGGCCAAATATCTCCTCTTTTACAATTGCAGAATCCTCATTCTCTGTGTAAATAAGTGCAGGATTTATGTAATAACCTTTTTCATGGCCGGGTATCTCAGGCCTCTCTCCCCCGGAAAGCAATTTTCCGCCTTCCTGAATCCCTTTTTCTATATATCCCTCAACCCTTTCTCTCTGGGTTTCTGATATTAATGGCCCCATATCAGTTGCCGGGTCCATGGGGTCTCCAATTCTTAATTTCTGTATTCTATTTTTCAACCTTGAAACAAATTTCTCGAACACCTCTTCCTGTATATAATACCTTGTTGAGTTTGCACAATCCTGGCCGTTGTTTACCAATCCACCTACTATAGCACTCTCAACCGCGGCATCTATATTGGCATCTTTGAAAACTATAAACGGTGCCTTTCCGCCAAGTTCCAGTGAAACTTTTTTTAAATTGGAAGCAGCCAGTACCGACAGGCGTTTTCCAACCTCTGTGCTACCGGTAAATGCTATCATGTCCAGCTTTTCGCTTTTCGCCATTTCCTCTCCAACAGAACTGCCTGGACCTGTAATAACATTGAACACTCCATCCGGAATACCTGTTTCTTTCATTATATCCGCAAGCATAAGTGTTGTCAATGGTGTATAGCTGGCCGGTTTTACCACGACAGAATTGCCCATTGCAAGGGCAGGAAAAGCCCTCCATACAACCATCATTAATGGATAATTCCATGGTGTTATAATGCCAATAGCCCCTATGGGCTCACGCCTTATTGCACTTGTCCCATCTGCAACATATTCATTCATTGCTTTTCCTTCAAGAGTCCTGCAGGCTCCTGCCAGAAAACGTATGTTGTCTATGGTATATGGAATGTCATAACCGGATATCTGTTTTATACTTTTCCCGGAATTCTCAGTTTCCACCTTAATAAATTTATCCTGATTCTTCTCTATAAGATCGGCTACTTTTAGAAGGACATTTGACCTATCACCGGGAGTAGTTCTGCTCCAGGCTCCAGAGTCAAATGATTTTCTTGCCGCTTCTATAGCTTTACTGACATCATCTCTGGATGCAGATTGGATACTGGCAACAGGCAATCCTGTAGACGGATTCAGTACTTTCAGAACCTGCTTCCCTGATGATTCTACCCATTCACCATTTATAAACATTTTATATGTTTCCATTGTAATTACCTTACCTGGTTTTCAAGTGTCCCATCGTACATATTCTGTATTAGCCTGATAGAATTTTCTTTTGTGAGCCTCCTGGGATTAAATCTGGGGAGATCGTAGAGTTTCTGCCTTGATGAAAATATATAATCACCAAATTTTTCAATATCTGATACGGGAAAATTTATATCCTTCAGTGTTGTAGGCATTTCCAGGTCTTCAAGCAACTGTATTATTGCCGGTGGAATCTTTGATGCTACGACTCTTGCCGATTCTCCTTTATAATGTATATTGAATATCCTTGCAAGTGAGCTTATTTTGTTATAAGCTGCGGATATGTTGAAATCCAGTATGTATGGCAATGCCATGCCTACTGCAACGCCGTGTATTGCTCCGTATTTTGGCCCAAAAGCTTCACCGAGACAATGCCCGAGAACCGATGGCCCGGCTACCCATGGGAATGTGATTACCATCCCACCAAGCATAGCGGACATTGACATTGCCGACCTTGCCTCAATATTAGAAGGATCATTATAAGCTGTACGTAAATTTCTAAAAATCAATGACGCAGCCTTTGTGGCTATGCCATCAGAAATAGGATTTGCTTCTTTGCTGATTAATCCCTCCACATTGTGCGCAAGGGCATCCATTCCACTTGCTGCAGTAGTCCTGGGCGGTGCACTAACATTCAGTACCGGGTCTACGATTGCAGTATCTGCAAGAAGGTTGCTGCTGGCTGCCCATGTTTTATACATAGATTCACGGTTTATAACAACGGACATGTTTGAAACTTCGCTTCCTGTTCCCCCTGTTGTGGGTATTAAAATCTTTGGAAGCCCTGGATTTTTAAATTTATCCTCGACCGGCGTTAAGTATTCTGCAGGCTCTCCCTTATTGGTTACCATGGATGCTACCATCTTGCTGGTATCAAGCACGCTCCCTCCGCCCACTGCAACCACCGAGTCAAATTTTCCATTGCTTCTTGCAAATTCTACTGCATTCACGATGTTATCCATTGTGGGTTCATTGGAAATTTCATCGTAAACTTCATACTTTATCTGAAATTTGGAAAGTGATTTTTCAATGTTGTCCAGCAACCCGAATTTGTAAACATTAGGATCAGTTACAATTATCGTATTTTTCTTTCCAATTTCTTTTAATTGTTCGCCAACGAGCATGGATTGCCCCACGCCGAATAAAATACGTTTTACCTGGTCAAATTTCAATTCATTATTATAAGTATATCTGTTTTCAAAATCATCCATTAAAATATATATTAAATGTGAATATAATTTTTTTGTTTGGAATCCAACTCATTACTGAAAACTAATTAAAATAACGGCATAGTTAATTGATGAAAATTCTAAGATTTAGATAATATTTATATTAGATATAACAATAACAAATTATGAAATTTAATGTTCAGACAGAAAATTTCCCTGATTCTTTCTATGTCTTTATAGAAATTTCCCAGGGAGGAAACACAAAGCTTGAATATAAATTTGATGTGGAAAATATAGTACTTGACCGGATACTTTTCACATCAATGGTATACCCGACAAATTACGGGTTTGTGCTTAACACAAAGGCAAAGGATGAAGACCCGCTGGACGTCCTTGTTATTTCATCTGTCCCTGTACCTTCTGGTGCCATAGTTAAATGCAGGGCTATCGGGATAGCTGAAATGAGCGATGAGGAAGGTTCTGACAATAAGGTTATAGCGGTACCGCTGGATAAGGTTGACCCAATGTCTAAAGAATACACTGACATAAAAGATGTCCCTGATGCCGTTAAAGATAAGATAAAGCATTTCTTCCAGCACTATAAAGAACTGGAAAAGGGCAAATTTATGACCTTCCATGATTTCAAAGGAAAAGATGAGGCCATTAAGCAAATTAAA
>JAJZZW010000071.1 GCA_021797385.1 Thermoplasmata archaeon
CCTTCCAACCTCTTGACCTCCACAGTTTTTCCATCATATACACCACTTACACCTGTTCCTGGAATTTCCTTGAATTCCTTTATTTCAACCTTTTCCGGATTTCTACCCTGAAGATATGTTCTGATGGCTATGGCAACCGGATGATTTGATAAGAATTCAATCGAATAAAGAAGTGAAACTGCCAGATTTTCATCACCACGGGTAGTGAACCGTGTAACTTTTGGCGTATTATCTGTAATTGTGCCTGTCTTATCAAATATCACTGTATCTATTTTTGAGAGCCTGTCCATGGAGCTGGAATTTTTGATCAGTATCCCGTCCCTGGAAGAGGCATTGGATGAGATGAGAAGGGTAATTGGTGCTGCAAGCCCAATTGCACAGGGGCATGCTATGACAACCACGGAAACAAACACCAGTACTGAGATTATGAAATATAAAGGATCACCAAGGGATCTCAAATAAAAGTACCAGAAAATGGCTGATGACCCTGCAGCAACAAGAACTATGGGCACAAAGTATGATGAGAATATATCAGATATTTTCTGGATTTTTGCACGCCCCATGGATGCCATCTGTATCATTGAATAAATTTTATTTACAGTGGAATTGCTTCCTGTTTCTTTCACTGAAACCGTGATAATTCCGTTCAGGTTAACTGTTCCGGAGATTACATCTGACCCGCTGTTCTTCAGAACCGGATCACCTTCACCGGTAACCATGGATTCATCAACCTCGGAAGATCCGTCTATTACGATACCATCAGCTGGTATGTTTTCACCGGGCCTTACCTGTATAGTATCTCCAGGTACCATCGATTCTATTGGAGAATCAACAACTTTCTCATTTTTCAGTATGTGTACCTTATCAGGCAGAAGGGATAAGAGAGTTGTTGCAGAAGAATTTGCCTTTTTCTTAGTCAGTGATTCTATATAGCTTCCTGTAAGAATCAGCGTTATTATAAAAACGGATGCATCATAATAGGTATAGTGTACCGGAAACAAATACGGATCAACTGTTACTATCAAGGAAAAGAAGAATGCTGTCAGGGTTCCAAGTGAGATCAGTAGGTCCATATTGCCCATTTTATCCTTTATAGCTTCATAGGCGCCACGGTAAAAGCCGAGTCCCACATAAAACTGAACCGGCAAGGCAAGTATAAGCAAAACAAAATTTTTGAATGGGAAAACCAGAAGATAGTCGATAAAGATAACTGCCAGGGAAAATGGCCAAGCAATAATGAGTTTAGTCTTTAGAGCATTATCTTCTTCCTCCGGTTTATCGAATTTTTCCTTGCAACCCTGAGAACAGAAGTAATACCTGACTCCGTCTCTATCTGAATATATTGTGGAATCCTCTGATACATACATACCACAAATAGGATCCACGGCCATCTATTCACCTGATATATTTTAAGGGATTTTTCTCGAATTCTTCCTTGCATCCCTCCCTGCAGAAATAATATGTTTTTCCACCATACTCACTGGATATCTCTTTCTTTCCTTTCATTCCACAAACTGGATCCGTTGCCATATTTTCTGATTAATAAGGACTATTTATATATTCACTGGGCAAAGTGCCTATTTTTTGATGGATTTTACTGCACCGAGTCTATCAATGTAATCACTTTTACATGTATTGCAGCAGAAGTATAATGTTCCATCTGCAGTTTCATATGTTTGAGGTTTTCCTGCTATTGTTCCCCTGCAATAATCACAGTAGAGTTCTATTCTGGATGGAATTTTATTGATCACACGGCGGTATGCCATATTAATAGATGTGTAGTTGATACTCCCTATCAGGGCATCCCTGTTCATTATTACAATATAATTGCCATTTGCCAGTTCAAAATATTCTATAACTTTATCCTGATCGACACTATTAATGTCCTCTGTTTCAATTATAATATAAAGGCTGTTTTCAGGTTCTTTTGTCTCCACTGTGTATCTATCTATAATGTTACTGTTTAATTTTTTTATGATACCTGATACCGTATTTCTGTTCAATGCAAGCTTTTTGGAGATATCTAGGATGGACATTCTGGAATCTTCCATCAGGAGTCTCAGGACTTTTGATTCGTTATAACTTATTTTGTCATGCATATTTCTAGAATATAAAATAGTATAAATTCATGTTGCTTTATCTTCTTAATTCATATTAAGCATAATGCACGTAAAAACACTTTAATAATCGATGCCTATAATCTATTATGCAGATCAGAGTCGGTAATGGCTCAATTGAAATTGGGGATAAAGAGGTTAAATTAATAGGACACAGGGTTCTATCAATATCTATTATGACTATCCAGGGTCCCTGCACGGATGAAATGTGCCCACTTATCAAGAAACCGGTATGCACAATCATTGACGGGTTTACATCCATTGATAATTACAGAATTGAAAATCCTGTCAAAATTGAAATGCTGCAGGAAGTATATAATTCAATTAACAGGGACAGACAGAAAGTAAAAATAAAATATAAAATCGGTGGTAAATTAGAAATAAAAGGCCTTTCACTGATCGGCACTGTTTGAATATGTATTTTCTGATTCGAATTTTTTCTCTGCTTTTATGGAGAAATGAATGCCAGCAAAGTATAGCGCAATCATGGGTATTGCAATTACAACCATGGTAAACCCTGTAACCCCGGGTGAAAAAATCATGCCATAAACAAGTGCTCCTATAACCGCATATCTCCAGTTCTTCTTCCATGTATCGGCTGTGACTATACCGAATCTGCTCAGACCAACCATGAATACAGGTATTTCAAAGGAAAGCCCGAAGGCTATAGTGTACATAAAAATGAAGGAAACGAAACTGGATATTCCCATGGTTACATCAGCACCGACACCGATATCGAAATCTGCAAAGATTCTGAACAGGACAGGAGCAATGAAATAAATTCCTACAAAGGCTCCAGCGAAGAAAAGCAGTGATGCAGGTATAATTATTGATCTTAATAATTCCTTTTCACTGTTTTTAAGTGCAGGATCAATGAATTTTGAAATCTCGTATATAATAACAGGCATGGATATTATCAACGATATGGCCATACAGGTATAGAAATCCGCCATTACACCGTCAACCGGTTTCAGGACAAGCAATGTTGTGTTTGATGTTAAATCATGTGATTTCAACAGGTATAGTACCTGAGCACCGACATTGTCCAGAGGATCCGGATATAAAAAGAGGAATCGCTGACCGAATATGGAAATATACTGTATTCTGAAAATAACAAATATACCGAAAAAAATTCCAAACACTGCTAATATTCTAATTGCTCTATATCTTATTTCATCGGAATATTTGATCAGATAATTCAATAATTCGTTTTCCATATTAGTTTTGCTTGGTTTCTACTGCCCCTTCTACGGGTTTTGTAGAGTGGCCCAGTTTCTCGTTGATTTCCCCTATTATCTGATCAATGGTTTTGTCTTTCACATCAATGTTCAGATCTTCGGCAATTTTCATGTAATTAACCTGCCCTTTGTTTGCTGTAGGAGTTGTAGTGCCATTCTTCAACTCATTTTCAATTTCCATCTGGCCTCTCTTGAATTCCCCAGTAGCTTTACCCAAATTTCTCGCCATTTCCGGTATCTTCTTTGTTCCTCCGAATATAATCAGAGCAACAACCGCAATTATCAATATATCCATATAGGAGTCAAACATCAATTATCACTGATAGATAATTGATTCAGAATTAAAAATATGTTTTGTTTTTATTGAACATATTCAAGAAATTAAGTAAACATTTAGATATCCTATAAATAAACATTCATGGCCAATGATAAGAACTACATTCCTGAGCCTGAGAAGCGGGCTTTTCTAAAGGGAGCCGGTCTTTCAATAGCAGCCTTGATGATCGGAGGTTTATCTATAGAACGTTATGTTGTACCAAGCGATCGTGGCGTTCCTGTAATGGACAATTTTCCTCTGGCTATCCTTGAAGACCCTAGTGGAAACAGGATTACAACACAAGATGTCATAGAATATGCAGCAGCAAGCCCAACCTCAACGAGCACACCTATACTTGTTTTCAATTACCCGTTGCAGGATGAACCAACATTTTTACTTGTTCTAAAGAATGTAAAGGTTACAACACCCAATACATCCCCTTCAAGTGGATTTGCCCAGCTACCTCCCTCTTCCACGGCACCCATGGAGGGAATAATATATACAAGTTATAATGGAAATAATTATTCAATACTTGCACTTAGTGGAATATGCCAGCACCTTGGATGTGTACCGCCTTTTCTGGATTACCATCCAGGACAGAGCATACCCTTTGAGTCCAAGCTTATCGGATACAAAGCGGATGCACCGGGTACACCGGCACAGTGGCCAAATTATGGTCTGATTTACTGCAAATGCCATGGAAGTCAGTACAATCCATTATGGGGCGGTAGAAATCTCTACAATAATGGTCCAGCATCGAGTCCGGCAAATCATTCTTTGCCGCAAATCATGCTTGCAACCGACAGTAATAATTACATATATGCTTATGGAATAAATTCAACCAATGCCGTTATTAGAACACATCTGAACTTCCCTGGAGGTGAAACCTATGGTTCACAGGTTAAATCAGAAGATCTGACCGGTGGCACTGCAATAAGGACGTCCAGGACTCCTACTGTATATCCTGCCACGATGTATACAGGAGATTTGTCCAGCCCTATACCGCTGACGACGTCTCCATCATTATATCAGGGATTAAATAGCAACAGCACAGGTGTAATATTATATAAAACCACAGTGGTGAGCAATGAAGGAGCGTGGGAAGGGAGTTTTTCCGGAAATAGCTCCAGCGGGAGCTCATAGGTGAATTAAATGGAAAAGGCAGAAACTAACAATTATAATATAACCGATTTAATGAAGGAGGAGAAAGACCTCCCTGATGGTTCATATACATTAGGATTTAAATCGGTTACAAGTAGGGGATATAAATTAGACGAATGGACAGGTGCATGGGTTGCCACAGCACTTATTTACCAGATAGTTTCAGGGATAGTCCTGTTCTTTTATTATAGTCAGGTCGATCCGTATCAATCCACACAGTACATTATATCAGATGTCCCATTTGGTCATATAATACTAACATCACATCTTTACATGGCATATGCCATGATCGGACTGGTTTATTTCCATATGATGAGGCAGTGGTTTGTCGGTTCATATAAGGGAAAATGGAGATGGCTTCAGTGGATTCTCGGAGTGGTTTTATTCCTGCTTACAATATTTACAGCTATACTTGGATATATGCTCGCAAATACTGCAATAGCAATGGCGGCTGTGCATATAGGAATTCTATTTATGCAGAGAAGTGTTCTTGGCAGAATACTTCCGGGTGCATTCATAAACTGGCTTGAAGCAATACTGGTAGGCAATTACACTACTACAGCAATGTTTTCGCATCTGTTAGCACTTCATGTTGCAGTGTTTTCAGTATTGATGCTTGCATTATTCGCTGTGCATTTCATGCTGTTTGAGAGATCTGGTCTGGCAAGTGAGAAGCCAAAGAAGGGAGAAATGATACCCTGGTTCCCTACAAACCTGCTATATGCAATGTTCTCAGGAATTGTAATGATCGGAATTATTCTTTTGATTTCGGCAGCTTTCCCGCAGCAACTAACACTAGCATACGGTTCCCTTGCATATGGAACATTCCCGGTACCAGACTGGTATATAACTCCTGTTTACAAACTGATGGATGTGGCAGGTTACGGATTGAGCACTGGAGGAGTCCCACTGATAATTGGCATGCTAATATTCATACTGATACTGCCTTTCATAGACAGATACCATAATAAGGGAGTACTGGAGAGACCATGGATTACAGCGTTCGGAATATTTATGCTAATTGGCCTTGCAGTTATGACGGTATGGGGTTATTCCCAACCTGGGCTTAGCCAAACAAGACTAATGACTATGTACCTATGGTGGTCTATAACCTTCATTTCTTTCATAACAGTATATGCTATGAGATTCGCAAAAAGGGATGGTGAGATAAGTGAAAGTAACTAATATTGTTTATCTGATAGGAATACTGCAGCTTGTTGTTGTAGATCCTGTCATGTGGTATATTACCCAGGAGTATCCATTTAAATATGAAAGTCTCTGGGCAGTAGTGCTTGTAATTAACTTATTCATGTTCGCTGCAATTATATTTTTAATGCTGCAGAGAACAATAAAAGCGAGGGTTTGAAATGGATAAAAAATCTATATATTTATATTATTATTCGATGATAATTTACCTGTTCGGTAGTGTGCCATTTATTCTATATGCGGTCCTAATTAAACCAATAGGAGCGATGTATCATGAACAGCCATCAACGATGATATCACCGGTATTCGGAAACTTTGCTGTGTACGAGGAGGGATTGCTGTTAATAACACTGGTACTAGTTTTATTATCGATTGTATTATATGCAGTATCTCTGGGGCACAACAGATCCAAAAATGGTAAGATTTCATCTAGAACAGTGATAGCCCCAATAATACTATATGTATTCACATTTGCCGTTATAGGGGTGGCTTTAATATGATGAGAGAGAAATTTGATAAAATGAAGAAAAGTTCCAAATATATGATTATAACCGGAATTATATTTCTTATAATTTCAGTACCGATGTTTCTGGATTACAGTGCATTTCCAACTATTAACCCGGAAATAGGACCACATCAGCTTGCCAGCTGGATATCTTTCTTTTTTACCTTTGTTGGTTTCGTACTGCTGGTAATGGGCTTTGGGCAGGAGGACATGTAATTATTTTTAAACTTTAAAGGTTATTGATTTTAAAGGTTATTTATCATAGAATTTTAAATTTTAAATATATTATAAAAATAAATAGTGAGATTTCCGTTTAATAATAACATTGTTTAATTTTAGTTTTTTCTGCCTATTTCCTGTGCCTTTCTGTATGCTCCTAGCACTGCATTTGCAATGGCAGTTCTAACATTGGCTTTTTCCATTTCATATATGCCAGTAACTGTTGTACCTCCGGGAGTCATTACCTCGTCCCTGAGATCCGATGCGGATATACCTTTCTCCCTCATGAGATGCATTGTGTTTATGAATGTATCAATTACGAGGTCCGTTGCCTGCTGTCTGGGAATTCCGGCAAGTATCCCTGCATTTATCATGGAATCTGCCATGATTGCAACGAAAGCAGGTCCACTACCACTCAATCCGGTAACAGCGTCCATGTTGGACTCATCAACTTTCACGTATGACCCGAATCCAGCTAGAATCTTTTTCAGAACTTCTATGTCGCTATTTTCAAGATTTTTATAACTGTATGCAGTAACGGATTTCTGTACAAGCATTGGTATGCTGGGCATTGCCCTGGCAATACGCGATTCTTTCAATGTTTCCTGCATATGGTTAAGTGTTACTCCAGCCATGAATGAAATTACAAGTTTGTTTTTACATTCTAAACGTATTTCCTCCATGACGGCATCCGATATGCCTGGTTTTATTGTAAGAAGTATCACATCTGCATTCTTTGCGTTATCAACATTGTTATCAAAAATTTCAAATCTTTCATTATTCCATTTTCTTAATTTTTCAAATGAACCGGAACTCAAAGATACGCTGAAATCTTTCTTTATCCCTTCTGCTATAGATTTGCCAACTGTGCCGGCGCCTATTATTGCAACTTTCATAGTTTATAATTACAGTATATTATATTACTGTTTATACCATTATACAATAACAATAGCATGCACTTATAGAAATAAAAAGTATTAATAACGTCATTTTGCATAGAATATTATGTCGTTGCTGTTTGATATAATTGCATTGCTGATAGCCATAGTAATAATTTCAATACCTGCCTATGCAGCCTCTCTCATTGTTGTTAATAAATCCACTGCAAGCTTCGGAAATGCCATTGTTGTAACACTGCTTACTCCAATAATAATTATATTCTTCTCATTCGGTCTTCACTTCGTATTTGCACCTCTGGCCGCCATGGGAAGCCTTCTCGCCTTTCTGATAACCCTGGTGATTCTTCTCTATGTATACAGCCTTATCTATGAAATCAGCATAGGCAGAAGCCTTATTCTTGCAATAGTAGAGGTGATTATCTGGTTTGTATTCTTCTTTATAACCGGAATACTGGTTGCACTTCCGTTGATAATATGAAATCACGATAAAAGCAGAATATCATTAACGACCTGAGCTGCTGTTTCCAGTGGACCATCATGCTTTTCGAAAACAGTCAGGTCATCGTTATTATCTGTCCTTTCGAGATATCCCATGGATAGCGAATCCATAGAGGCCACAGGGTCTCCCTGTTTTATGAAAAATATCTTTGATTCTACAGTTAGTTCTGTACCACCGGCAATATGTGAAAGTACACGGTAAACTTCTCCGGAATTCTTCATATAATTAATATCCTTTATATCATCTATGCCTTCATATTCCACATCTTTCAGGGTATAATCCATTCCCAGAAGAGAGTTGGCAATTATAACTGTCTTTCTTGCACCGTCCAGGCCATTTGTATCGTCACGGTAATCTGTTTCAGCGATACCCATATTCTGCGCTGTTTTGACAGCCTCATGAAAATCAACTCCAGCAATCATCTGATTCAACACGAAATTTATGGTTGAGCTTACCTGGCCCCGGAATTCCAAAAGTTTTGACGATCTCAATGAATACTTATTGAGGTTGAAAAGGGGAACACCGCCTCCAACAGAAGATTCATATAATATTTTTCTCTTGTTTTTAACTGATGATTCCATGATTTCCTTCCAGTGGAGTGCCAGCGGTGCTTTATTTGAAGTTACTATGTGCTTGCCCGCCT
>JAJZZW010000072.1 GCA_021797385.1 Thermoplasmata archaeon
TCCCCTTTGTATCCCTCCCCAGCGCCTTTGAATCGATATCCTGTCTTATCAGTTCGGTTGATTCTTCTTCCATATCTATTATAAAATCTTCCGGGCTTCTCAGGGATTTGAGATCAAGTTTAATAGTTTTTTCCTTGAGTGGACAGCCCTTGCATACATTTTTCTGACCATCTTCTTCAGAGTCATACCATCTCTCCTTCAGAGGGCATAATTTATTTTTACCAAACATATACAAAGTTGGGATGTTAAAATATTTCTCATTATCCTCATAAAGCCTTGTAAATTCATTATGTGTTCTGGTGAGGTAGATTAATTTTTTGCCTGTCAGAAATGCAAGATAAAGTATAAAACTGGTTTTTCCTGATCCTGTCGGTGCTTCAACTGCAATCTTATTTTTTTCCTCAAGGTTTTCAGATACAGTGGTTATCAGAGCATCCTGCCATTCCCTTGGGGTAAACTTTTCCATTCTTATATATTTCTAAATTGTATAATTAGATATTCATTAGTATGTTGATGAACGTGGGTATAATAGTTGCCAGAATTAATAGACCATCGGGTACAAAATTGCCCTATAAAAAATTTAAACAGTAAAATAAATATATATCACTGACATTACTGATTTTAAAGTGGTTGCACGGATAATAGATGGTTTATAGGCTATGTTTTTTCAAATCTTGCTGCGGGACTTACCACCCCTCTGATTCCGTTATTCGTAGTATTTTATCTTAAAAGCAACGTGGAGTATGTCGGTCTTGTATCTGCAATTTCATCAATGGCCTCTGTACCTGCCCTGATTATTTGGGGAAATTTATCTGATAAGATCAAGAGAAGAAAAATTTTCATAGTCATAGGGTTCATGGGATCATTTCTCTCACTGTTGCTGGTTCTATTTGTCCATGATATGCCATCTTATATATCAATGCTTATAATGTTTCAGGTCCTTGCAATGGCCAGTGTACCGGTTTCTACACTGCTTATACTGGAGAACTCCGAACAATCCACATGGTCCAAGGTGATGGGAAAATTCAACAGCTACAGTGCTATTGGTACCGTAATAGGACTGGGAATAGGAGTGCTTATCCTTACGTTTTTTGGCGGGATAGGCGATATGCTTATACCGTACCTTTATGTTATAGCGGCCTGGTTTTACCTTATTGCAGGTATAATTTCTATTATGGTATTGAAAGAGCCTAAAAATGAGATAAAAAGAGAGAGAATAGGATATCTTTTTGCCATTCATATAATAGAAAGGGTGCGGTATTTTCCAACACATCTGGTACATATTCCTGGAAAAGAAAATAAGATCAGAATACCAGGTCATCTGAAAATCTATTTGATTACTACTTTAATTTTAATGATGGGATTTCAATTATTCTTCATTCCATATCCGGTATTTGTTATCAAAAAAATGAATGCAAGTGAGAATGATATATACATCATGTACCTTCTTAACAGCCTATTCTCAGCAGCTACATTCATACCGGCAGGAAAATATATCAATTACATAGGTTCAAACAGGATGCTTTCAATATCAACAGCTATAAGGGTTATCCTGTTTCTTTCCATGGGTGTTCTATCGTTCTTCGTATTCGATACTGTTGGATATCTTCTATTCTTTATACTAATGTACGGTGTTTTCGGAGGAATATGGAGTTTCATAGGGATCAGTGAGGTAACCAGTATCTCGAACATGGCAACGACGGCTATAAGGGGCAAGGTAATAGGGTATTATAATTCATTGAACGGTGTTGGACAGATCATAGGTGCTGGACTTTCTGGATTTATTGCATATGATATAAGCTATTCATTTGATTTCATACTTTCTGCCATAATTGTCCTTGCCGGGCTTATGATTATTATTTATTCAAAACCACCAGATATAAAATATTCCAGAAAAACCATAAACGTTCAGTCCTGAATTCTTTTAATAAGAAGATGAAACAGATTTCTGAATCCATCATGCCATGTCTTCAACTTCGGCTTTCCTATTCGGATTCCGTATTTTACAGGAATTTCTATGAGTCTCCCCAATCTTACAGCGTCTATCTTTATATCCTCTGAAAATGACATGCCGTTACTGAGGTTTTTCATGTCTTTATATAGTTTCCTATAAAAAATCCACATTCCACTCTGTGAATCGTTTAAATTTATTTTGAACAGTATATGCATAGTAAAATTCAGAACACTGTTGCCTATGAAGTGAAGAGATGTGTAGCTATGCTGGGATCTGAGCGTCATTCGATCACATGATATGAAATCAACTTCGTCCAGCTGGATGATGTCGATTAATGGTTTGACTATCTCAGTGGGATATGTATTATCACCATCCATGCAGACGATGAGGTCCCCGGTTGCATGATCCAATCCAGTTTTGTATGCTATTCCGTATCCTTTTCTATTTTCCCTTATTACAATGGCACCCCTTTCTTCGGCTATTTCCCTGGTACGATCCGTGGAATTAGTATCCACCACAATTATTTCTATCCCATTCACAGCCCGAATCAAACCATCTATTACTATTCCTATAGTATTCTCTTCGTTGATAGTGGGAATAATTGCGGTAACTTTCATTTATGGTTAATAGCACGTTATATTAATTATTTTTTAATTTTTTAGTATGTAAGTTTATTATTGAATAAATTTTTGTATGTTTTCCATTCATGCCTGACTATGCAGTCTATGTTAACATGGTTTTTTATTGCGTTTTCAACAAAATAAACCGTTCTGGGGTCTGAGGGATATCCGGAACCGAAATCCCCGAACTTATCATGAAGCTTTTCTATTTCCCTGTCCCTTACGACTTTTGCTATTATTGATGCCGCTGAAACGGAGGGATAAATAACATCTGCATGATGCCGGCAGATTACTTCTTTTCCTGTAGATTCCCGGAGTTTTGTCTCAAGACGTTCTTCATTAACATCAAAGCTATCAACATACACCCTTGAATTTTCAGTCAAAGATAATATAAGCTTTTTGGCATAAATTTCTTCCATGATATTCAATTTTTTATCCTTAACATATTTGTCTATTTCTCCGGGCCCTATTATTATGAAGTTCTGCTTGAACCCGGCAAGCTGGGCATAAAGAAATTCTCGCCTTTTCGGGCTCAGTTTCTTGGAGTCGGCAACTCCGATGTGCTTCAATTCATTACTGTCACCACAGAGTACTGCCATTACCATGGGACCTATTAAAGGACCTCTTCCCGCCTCATCTATTCCGCATTCTTCCATTGCTATATATGTAAATTTCAGTTAAAACTGTTTGGATGTTTCTTTGAAATGGATAGTTTAAAAGTTTTATGCTGTTGCCATTGCAAGATTTAAATGCCCCGTGATAATTCTCTAGAATAAGATGGATAAATATAAACTGAGGGATAAGGACATAGAAATAACTAATGAATTTCCTACTGGCCATATGGATGAATTCGTCCATTCCGCCAGTGACAAAAAAATGGCATTGATGTTAATGGTCCATAGCTTTCCTTATCCATATACAGAGGAGGACGCTAGTGCATTCATAGATAAAAACAGGGAATCAGGAAGCGAGATATTTGAAATAGATTTCTATATTATGTACAGGGAAATATTTGCAGGTATAATTGGACTGTCAGACATTGATTATGAAAATTCCAGGGCACATATAGGATACTGGATAGGCGAGAATTGCCGGAATAAAGGTATAGGTAGGAGATCACTTGGTCTGGCCGTAAAATTTGCCAGGGAAACTCTAAAATTGAACAGCCTCCACACAGAGGTGTTAACAACCAACATACCTTCCATAACCATACTCACAAAAAACGGATTTACCATGGATGGTTTATCAAAATATTGCTTTAGATATGAAAATAAATTCTATTCTGCCTTTATTTTTTCTTTGCTACTTTAATATTTAGTGGTATCAATAAAATCTATAAAAACACTGTTATTACTGATAATCTGGGATGTTCGTATTTAAGGATAATTCTATTTATGGCAATATTTATAAACAATAATTCTATAAGTGCTTTCATATGACGAAATACGTTTTAGTTTCGGACTCTACCTTGAGTTACGATTATAGAAACTTCCCCCTGCTGGATTTTTTACCGTGCGCTCCGGGAAGCAAGGTACCCGGAAGAGTATACAGATTCTTGAGAGGCCCTTCTCCTGAAGCATTGCCAAATGGAGAGGCAAAAAATGCTCCATATGCCATAAGGAAAATAGAGGCAGGGCTTTTAAGGGACAACCCAAAGAAGGATGTTGCAGTAGCACATATGGATTATCTTTCAAATTTTATTACGGATGACACTGAAATCATAGGTGTATCTACGATGGACCCGCTTGGCATAGGTCCGACAACAATGTCATATGCCGCGTTATTTGGAGGAGCCCTTGATTCGTGGGTAAGGCGTGAATGGGATATACTCATGGAGAGAATCAACCAGATAAGAAAGGGTAAAAAAGCCAAACTTGTAATTGGTGGCCCAGGTGTCTGGGAATTTACAGTCCTTAGAGATGAAATTGATAAATATCATTTTGATTATGTGGTTTCCGGGGAAATGGATGATATAATATCCGATCTTTTCCGTGGAATAGAGCATGATGATATTGATAAGAATATGTTTACCAGGGGATATATGACATATGATGACCATTTCAGGAGAGTTGTCAAGAATGACGACCTCTTTGTGGGCAGGGGCAGCGGAATAAGGGCATATCCATCATTAGAGGATATTCCGGAAATTGTAAATCCTGCATCAAAGGGAATGGTAGAGGTCATGAGAGGCTGTGGTGTTGGATGCGATTTCTGTGAGGTTACACTGAGACCATTAAGATATTATTCCCTTGATAGGATAAAGAGGGAAATAGAGGTGAACGTAAAAGGTGGAAATGACCATGCATGGCTGCATTCAGATGAGATATTCGAATACAAACATGAAAAAATGTTCACTCCTAATCAGGATGAAATGGTAGACCTGATGAAAACTGTTATGTCCATAAAGGGTGTAACAGGGTCAAATCCAACACATGGAAGAATATCTATACCCGCCGCATTCCCTGAATTAATTAAAAAATTAAGTGAGATACTGAAAGCAGGGCCGGATAACTGGATTGGAATCCAGACAGGGGTTGAAACAGGGAGCGATTCACTTGCATTGAAGCATATGCCAAATAAAACAATGCCCCTGAGGATAGGACCGGATGGATCTTTCCGTGATATCGTCTGGGAAGGCGTACAGAATGAAACAAAGTACTACTGGAGGTCTGCATTTACAATACAGGTAGGGCAGCAGGAGGAAACTGATGAGGATAACTGGGATTCTATTGCAATGATTAACCAGCTCAGCCACTCTTATACTGATGGAAGACCCTTCGAGTTCACAGTTACACCACTGGTAAATGTACCACTCGGAAGAATAAAATCGAGAAGTTTGAATTCTATGCTTAACCCTACACAGCTAGGTGTTTATTATGCATCCTACAGACATCTTGCAAAAATGGCTACCCGGGATGGATTCCGTGATTCGCATGGAAATATATTTGCACGTGCAGGCACCGGAACAATTCTCAGCGTCGGTGGAGAGTTAATGCTTAAAGTGGTTGAGAAAATTGCCAAAAAGAATGGCGTAGATATAGAAAAAGTAAAGAAATGGGGAATAGAAAATTCAAAGGACATTTCTTCATTGAGTATGCTCTCTCGAGCATAAATCTTTAAAGTATTTATACATATTTTTTATAACATGCCATGGTAAATTACAATTTTTTAAAAAGGATACTGGTGGTCGGCGAGAAGAACCTGTTATCCCGGCTTTCAGAATATCCTTTAATGGGTATAGAAAATTCTTCAAGCTTGATATCAATGATTAAAAATGCTCCTTCTAACATTGAAGTGTATAATGAGAAAGTAAGATCAATGGAGAAGAGAGGCGATGAAATGAATATAGATTTCAGGCACGAGGTTACCAGTGGTGCAATAAGTTCCAGTTTGATGGACAATCTTCTCACCCTGATAGAAAAATGCGATGATATACTGGATAAAACATATTTTGTCAGCAGGGAACTGAACAGATTCAACATAAATTACTCCATGTCAGCCGATGAAAAGGCCATTCGCGACCACTCATACACAAATTTCATCCAGATACTTGAATCCAACAAAAAAGCACTTGATTATGTGCACAGCATACTGAACGAAAATGATCTCGGGAAAATGAGATCTGACAGGAAAAATATCGAGGCTATCGAAGAACAGGTAGATGAAATAAAGGACAATATCATTGACTATACCTACAAAAATTCAGGCAAGATGTCATATCTGGTATTTGAACACCTGAACACGCTTGCCCACAAGCTTGATGATCTTCTGGACGATTGTGAGGATATCTCTGATCTTGTGTTTACAATAATGCTTTCGGTGACAAGTTGATATTTTTAATATTTTCTCTTGTACTGACATTCCTTTTAACGCTTCTCGTATCAGGAAACAACCTTTCCGCTGCCGTGGGAACCCTTATAGGTTCAAGGATAGTCGAGCGATATGCCGGAATTTTGATCGGGTCTACCGGTTTTTTCATGGGGCTTATAATAGAGGGGAGATTCCTTCACGGCGCCGCGCTTTCTCTGATACCGCACTCATATTTTTATATAACATATGCGTTTCTCATTTCATTCCTGATATTTCTCTTCGCAAATATTGGAAGAGCTCCATTATCACTTACAATGGCGCTTGCAGGTACCGCTCTTGGTATTGACATCCGCATTGACTATCCGGTCAATTATAATTTTGTTCTGCTCATGATTACGTTCTGGGTGATAGCACCTGTAATATCAATAATTGTTTCTTATATTACTGAACGTGAGGTGTTCCACAGAAATTTCAAAAATGTGTGGAGCGTTGCAAAATGGCTTAAGCTGTTAATAATTATTTCATCATTTTTAACAGCCTTTACCCTCGGGGCCAATACACTGGGATTCATAGCAAATGTTGAGGGATTCAACGTTACAACCATTCTGATTATGACATTTGCCATATTTGCAGGATCATTATTCTTCAGCAGCGGAGTAATAAAGCGGGTCGGGGAAGAAATGTACTCCATGAGGTATTCCAATGCCCTGGTTTCACTGGTAGTCTCCTCACTGCTCGTTGAAATTGCGACACTTTTTGCTGTACCACTTTCAAATACACAGACACTGACCTCCAGTGTATTTGGCGTGGGTATTTCTTATAAATACAAGGCTATTTACATGAAACCCTTCTTCATAATTATACTTACATGGGTATTATCACCATCACTGGGATTTATACTTGGGTATATGGTTTGATTACAGACTATGTGTTAGATTATCTATTCTGCCACCGTCCACAACCAGTACCTGGCCATCCATGTATTCAGATTCCTTACTTGCAAGGAATAAGGCTGCATCAGCAATATTTTCAGGTTTCCCGGTCATATTCAATTCGGTTCTGGATTTGAACGATTGCCTGAGTTTTTCTGCCTCTTCTGCACTCTTTCCACCCAGGGTCATATCTGATTCGATCCATCCAGGAGCTATTGCATTGACACGGATATGCCATTCCATTAAATCAAATGCAAGCCTCTTGGTCAGCATTGCAACTGCGGCCTTGGTTATAGAATAAATTGTTGTCCCTTTAGCTGCAGTGCCGACTCCTGCGTTGGAAGCCATGTTGATTATAATCCCGTGATTTTTCTTGAGATCCGGGAGGCATTCCTTCACCATATATATAGGCCCCATGAGATTTATATCAAATATTTTCCTTATCTTTTCATCATTAAATTCATCCCATGAAAATGCACTGAGTATGCCTGCATTGTTAACGAGTATATCTATAGTTCCCATTTTGTTATGTATATCATTTACCATACAGGTAACTGAAGCATGATCTGATACGTCAGCCTGAAAAATTTCTGAACCGGGAAGTTCATTTTTTAGTTTTTCAGCAGAGTCCCTGTCATGATTATAATTGATGGCTATTCTTGCACCCTCTGCTGCAAACTTTCTCGCTATTGCATTTCCCAGACCCCGTGAGGAACCTGTTATCAATACTATTTTATTTTCAAGTTTTGCCATGGTTAATAATATGGTACACTTATAAAAATTTGGTGCATGCATGATAAATTGCAGTGGCAATGGTTCTCGCAAGTGTTAAATATTCTTATTAAATTGCATAATAATGATCAATAATTATGAGGCAGTCTATAAAAAACAGCATTACGGGCTTGTTGGCAGCCATTCCGCTGTGAAGGTTTGCCACTGGACAAAAAGTGAATTGCTTGGCAAGGCCCCATGTTATAAAAACACATTTTACGGGATCAATTCCCACCAGTGCATACAGATGACACCGGCTTTGAACTCATGTTCTGAGAACTGTGACTTTTGCTGGAGATTCCAGGGATTCGATTCAATGCACATAAATGAAGAGGATGACCCAGAATTTATTCTGGAAGAGAGCATTAAGGCACACCTTAAACTTATATCCGGATTCAAGGGCAATCCAAAGGTAAAAAAAGAATTATTTGAAGAGGCATCCCATCCCAGGCATATGGCAATTTCACTTACCGGTGAGCCAACTCTTTATACCAGACTTGGTGAGCTAATAGAAGCAGCTACAAGACGTGGAATAACAACATTTGTTGTAACAAATGGAACAATGCCGAAGGTTCTGGAAAATCTGAACCCGCTGCCGACGCAGTTATATGTCACGGTCGCAGGGCCAAATAAGGAAGTTTTCAACGATGTTCTTCATCCTGCTATAGGGAATGCCTGGGA
>JAJZZW010000073.1 GCA_021797385.1 Thermoplasmata archaeon
ACGAGAACCATACGTAATGAGCTATAATGTTACCCATAAAAACAACGGCATAAAGGAACTGCATAAAAATCGAAAATTTGGATTTTAGTATTCGCTTAAAACTTTAATCAAATCCCGACCGGTCCACTTAATTTATCAATTATATGTTTAGTATTTTGATAATGGTTATGTTATTATAACATTGTAACAAAAGTATCTGGAATTAATTTTCTAAAAAGAAATAGGATTAGATAGTAATTTATTTTACTAAGGAAATATTTCTTCCTATTCAAACAGTTTAAGTCCATTTTCTGTAAAAACTTTAAAGTGCTCATCCAACGTATAGAGTGAACACCCGTTGTTTATCGCTATTGATGCTATAATTGCATCCATTCTCGGAACTGATCTTCCTTTTCTTTCTGCAGTTAGTTCCAAAACAGCAGAGAGTTTGCTGTCATTCTCATTGTATTCCACTGTTGGTATCTGTAGAACCAAATGATCATCTTTGGAGTATTTTTCTATACCATAAAGTAACTCATGCATGTTAACCGAGGATGTGCAATATTCTTCTTCGCTCTCAATAATTTTAACCATCAACGTTTCCCCTTTTTCTGATTTCTTTTCAAGTATCTCGATGATGATATTTGTATCCAGTAGAATCAATTCCTATCCTCCCACCTTTTCTTTTTAATCTCCTTAAGAAGTTCCTCTTTATCTTCAAATTCAATACTTCCCCTCAACGATGTAAGGATGTCCTTCTTGCTCTGTGATTTAATCAATCTTTCTAAAAGTTCGCTGAAACTTTCATTATCTTTTTTGAATCCCTTTAATTCATCATATACTGACTGTTTGATTGTGATAGTTTTTGGCATAACATATGTTTATGTTTAAACATTATATAAATTTTTACAAATATTATGATAATATCTACATCATCCTATTGATAGATAAACCATTAATTTTTATACATACTTTAGATATATTGTTATGATAGTGGCAGATGTTACATTTTATCCTATAGGAAAAGGAGTTTCAGTTGGTGATGCTATAGAGAAAGTAGTCAACCATATAGAAAAAAACAAATCAGTTAAATGCTACCCAAACAGCATGGCCACTGTAATAGAATGCGATAATCTGGATATACTGTTTGATATCGTGAAGGATGCTGAAAAGTTCCTTGAGAATCTTGGATTTCCACGTATTGAAACTATATTAAGGATTGATAACAGAACAGATGTAGAAAATTCAGTTGAGAGAAAAATAAAACATTTTAATAAATAAAATTATAATTTTTTAAACGTCCCGGAAACCACCCATGGCGGTTCAGTTCCCAGAGGTTCCATCCCGGATACAACACTATCATTCAAAATTTTCTCATTAACCTCTATTCCCAGACCAGGTTTTCCTGATAGCCTCATATATCCATTCTCTACAGAATATCCTGTAAACAGGCTTTTCTTCCATGCAGGCCACGACTCCTCGAAACTTTCCTGAATAAGGAAGTTTGAAAGCGTGTAATCAACATTAAGGGTGGCTGCAGTCTGTACAGGTCCAAATGCATTATGATATGCCACAGGAACACCGAAGGAATCTGCTATTGACGCTATCTTCTTTGCCTCCAGTATCCCCTTTGAATTGGTTATGTCCGGCTGTATTACATCAACCATTCCACCGGAAATATACCTGGCAAAATCCTCCTTATTTAGAAGTCTCTCACCAAGGGCAACAGGTATATTTACCCTTGCCCTGAATTCTGGAAGAAAGTGTTCAAGTTCCGGATGAACAGGCTCTTCAATGAATAATGGATTGTACTCTTCCAGTGCAGTTCCAGCCATAACCGCATATTTCGGTGCAAATCTCCCATGGCATTCAATCAGTAAATCTATATTGTCACCTAATGCATTTCTCATTCCACCAACTATTGCAGCAGATTTTTTAACCGATTCAACTGTAATTTTATCATAATTATCTCCGAAAGGATCAAATTTAAAGGCTGTATATCCCTTTGAAACCAGTTTTTTTGCCTTATTTATAAAATCATCTGGGGTAACACAGTCAGAATACCATCCATTGGCATACGCCCTGATTTTATCATTGAATTCCCCTCCCAGTAAATTATATACTGGGGACCCGAGGTTCTTCCCTATAAGATCCCACGATGCTATCTCAAATGCACTCAAAGCAGCTGTTTCTTCAATAGATTTTGTAACATAAAATGCATTTCTGTAATATTCCCGTATGTTTTTTTCAACATCAAAATAATTTTTATCCTGAAATATCCTTGCAACCTCATTTAAACTCTCCTTTACCGGAAGGGTCATCATGGTTGTCGGTGCCTCTCCAAATCCTATTCTTCCTTCAGATGATGTTAACTTCAGTATCAATATGGTAGAACTCCACGGCGATGATTTTTCTTCCGGCGAACCAAGTTCAAATATTTCAATATTTTTTATAGTTTCCATGAACTAATAAATAGTGAATATAATATTAATCTTTTCAGTATGAAAAAAATATTATTTTTTATCAAATTTCTTCAATGTAAAACGCCTGTTGCTTCCAAACGGAGAGAACTGTTTGCCATTACCAAAGTAAAACTTTGAGAAAAATTCTACGTAAAGAAGCCTTGCCCCCTGTATTCCCGGCTCAAATACAGCAATTACAAGGTTGAATAACTGCCCCACCACAAGTATAACCACTCCCATTATAATAAAATAAAAAGGATCTGAAAGGGTTGCCCTGAACACCGTGTTTATTACCAGAGCAAGGACAACAGACGCAAGCAGTATGCCCACAATCCTTGTATATGAAAGTACATGTGAAATAATTGATGGAATTTCCATCAGGCTTAAGGTACCTTCAAATGCAATAACCATGACGAATCCCACAATCAGCATAATATATCCTATTAGTGATGAAAATTCTGTTGGGCTAAGGCTTATCCTGTGTATCAGATTGAGTCCAAGAATAGCAAAAGACCACGCCATAAGTATCCATCCTATCTTTGCTATGGCTTCTTTTTTATGGTTAATGTAAAAGTTATTGATAATGCCGAGAACAAATCCGAATGTTACGAAAGCAAGTCCTATATAACCTGAAATAACAAGCAACAAACCTATATGTGTAACAGGCACGGGCGCAGGGCTAATCTGGAATGGAACAGGATATATTGTAAAACCGAAGAACTCATTGAATATTATACCGAATATAATTGCTATAATAGATGCAGGTATTAGGGCCTTTGCCAGTGTTTTCAGGGAATTTTTACCCATTATCATTAACACAAAACCGGATAATTTTTTAGGAATATGGCTTTTTACTGGCGGGTGGTCTATCCTATGGATTATGAATAATGATACTAAAAGTATTACAAGACCGTAACCGGCATCCCCGACCATTAATCCAAAGAACACAGGGAAAACAAGGGCAAAAATAAGTGTTGGATCAAATTCATACTCTTCAGGAAGAGAATAGAACCTTATAAAAAACTCAAATATCCTGAAATGTTTTGGATTTGAAAGTTTTGTGGGGGGATCTTCCTTTGTCTCTATAACTCTTATCATAATTGTATTCTTAGAATCCTTATTGAGAATACTGGCAACATTATCATATTCAGATGCAGGAATCCACCCATCCATTGCAAAAGCATTTTCAGATGATGCTATATTGCTGAGTATTTCCTCCTCCTTTACATATATTTCAAGCTGTTCAGTTATCTGTGCTATGGTTTCATAATATTTATCAGAGAGGGCATTAAGTGATGAATTTATTCCGTTGATGGATGCCTCAGCCTCTGATATGATTTTTTTATTTGCCTTAATATTCTCTGTAACAGTACCCTTCACTTCAGGAACCTTCATAATCCCACAGGTTTTTGATGAAAGCATGGAAAGAAATTCAGCTTCATTTTTTCTATTGATGGTAATTATTGAATATCCATTTCCCAGGTCTGTGACTGCTGAATAATCTGTTTTTAGGTTATTATTTTCCGTTTTAGTCTCTATAATGAAACTTTCGACATATCCATTGTTTAATATGGACAAATCTTCTTTGAATCCTGAAATAATTTCAAGCGGTTTTAAAATAATCTGGTTTTCTTTTATTATGGAATAATATTTATCCTCATCATCCTTAAGCCGGGATAACTCACCGGCTATTGGCACTTCTGATACACTATCAAGAAGCTCTTCCCTTGAACTGAAATATTTCTTTTCTTTTACAGGTCTTTCCGGGAGTATAGATAAAAATCCCTTGAATCTGGATAGATTATCAGCAAGTAACTTGTACGTGCTATTTGACGCGGGAATATTGAATATCTTTGCAACTTCCTGATCAGTGTTTTCAATCTGAATCACATTGAGATCGTGCATATCATCTATTATGGTGTTTTTATACGCATTGAGGCCGATAACCCTGATCTTAACCATCTTTACAGGCTTTAGCATTTAATCACTTTTTGTTGATGTATTTCAATATAATGTCATATACCTTTTCTTCCATTGCACGTTCCTTTAGATCAAGCTTCATGACCTGTGCCCTGGCCCTCTGAGTATCCAGTGCATCTACCATTTTCTTGTCTTCTGATTCTTTTATTTCCTCAAGACTTTTATTATAATCATTTATAATCTGGTTTTCCACGTTCTTTGATTTTTCATTGCACTCCTTAATTTTATCAGCAAGCTGTTTTTCCATTTCATCCTTCAAATCCTGAATAGCCTTCTTTTTAGCGTCTTCCTTATCCCTGATTACCTTCAACTCATCTATTTCAGTCATTTATATATCACCATAATGATTATGGCAATAAATACTATTGCCATTGTTATGTTTACCATCAGTACAATTTTTCTGATTTTTTTAAATTTTTCCACATTATCCATATTATTTATCCTGCCCTGCAACCACATGATTTTTAACAAATTTAAGTGTTGAGAATGAGTCTCTTTCCATTTCATCAAGATGTTCTCTTATAATTTTCAGGTTCGATTTGAACCGCGGTATCATGATATTTTCAATAGCGTTGGACCTCCTATTGGTTTTATCTATCTCATTAAGTAGTTTTCGCATGGAAGACTCTTTCTGTGCAACTATTAAAAGTTCGTTGAATATTCTGTCAAAAATTATCATTGCATCGTATATTGATGCAGGTACAGAGGTTGCCATATACTGACTATCCATAATTTTTTTTCCGATTTCTGCCGACATTTCAGGAATTTTTACACCCATAATATTTTTTCCGCCTATCTTTATTTCAGGTGAAGAGAACATATACGATATCCTCTCTATTTCCAGTGTGCCGTCAATGACCTCTGCCATTCTGATAGCATTCAATCCATTTTCTATATCATTTTTTATATTTTCCTTTAGCCCTTTTATTTCATTGCTTATTTTGAAAAATTCCATGACAAGTGATTGGCGTTTCATTTTAAGGAGCTCAAGTCCTCTAGAAGCTACCTTCACCCTCTTTTTCGTATTTATTAATTCAATCCTAGTCAATCTGATATTATTTGCCATTAGTTCTCCCACTTTCCATATTTCTGTATATGAGCGGATTTTACTTTTTTCATTTCTTCCTTGGGCAGTATTGAAAGCATATCCCATCCCAGATTAAGCGTTTCAATAATTGACCTGTCGGTATTTCCCTGGTTTACATATTTACCCTCGAAATCTTCGGCAAACTGAAGATATTTCTTGTCAGAATCACTCAACGCCTCCTCTCCCACAATTTCACTGAGTGCCCTGGCATCCTTACCCTTTGCGTATGATGCATAGAGCTGATCGGCAAGACCTCTATGATCCTCTCTTGTATGGTCTGCACCTATTCCCTGATTCATTAGCCTTGATAATGATGAAAGTACATCCACTTCTGGGTATATATTCTTCCTGTTGAGGTCCCTGGAAAGCGTGATTTGCCCCTCTGTTATATAACCGGTTAGATCAGGCACCGGATTTGTGATATCATCGCCTGGCATTGTAAGTATGGGTATCTGTGTTATGGATCCCTTTCTTCCCTTTATTTTTCCTGCCCTTTCATATATGGTGCTTAGATCAGTATACATGTATCCGGGATATCCCCTTCTTCCGGGTATTTCCTCCCTTGATGACGATATTTCCCTGAGAGCCTCACAGTAATTGGTCATATCCGTAAGTATAACCAGCATATTCATGTCCTTTTCATATGCCATGTATTCTGCAGTTGTCAGTGCAACTCTAGGAAGTATAATCCTGTCCATAGAAGGATCAGAGGCCAGATTCAGAAATATAACCGATTCAGAAAGGGCCCCGGAATTTTCAAACTGTTTCATGAAGTAATTTGCCTCCTCACTTGTTATTCCTATTGCACCGAACACAACACCGAATTTTTCATTCCCATTCAATGTTTTAGCCTGTCTTGCAATCTGTGTTGCCAGTCTGTTATGTGATAAACCTGCGCCTGAAAATATCGGGAGTTTCTGTCCCATGACCAGTGTGTTCATTCCATCTATTGTTGAAATTCCTGTTTCAATAAATTCGCTAGGTTCTTCCCTGGAATATGGATTTATTGCAGCACCTGTTATATCCACTTTCTCCCTTGAATAAATTTTTGGTCCCTTATCTATTGGTTCGCCGAATCCATTGAATATTCTTCCAAGCATGTCATCTGATACCGGAAGTTTGAATGTATCCCCTGTAAATGACACACCTGTGCTGTTCGGGCTCATACTCGTGGTAGATCCATAAACCTGGACAACCGCAACCCCGTTCCTTGTTTCCAGAACCTGCCCCTTTACCCTTTCTCCATTATCCAGTATAACATTTACAATCTCGTTGTATGAGGCATTTTTTACATTGTCCACAAATAGAAGCGGGCCGTTAATCTGTGAAATGGATTTATATATAATATCAGACACTTTCAACACCCTCCATTATATTATTATATTCATTATTTATTTCCTTTATAACATCATTGTAAAACTTATTAAAATCTTCTTCCTTTATTTCTTTCATTCTTGATATCTTCATTCTGACCGGCAATGTTGCTGTTTGTGTCACTTTTAATCCTGCATCTATGGACCTTTCCTGCATTTCATTGAGTGTTTTAATAATCATCAGCATTTCATACTGTTTATTTATTGAACAGTACGTATCTATATCATCAAAAGCATTCTGCTGGAGAAAATCCTCCCTGATAATCTTGGCAATATCCAGAACGTTTTTCTGCTTTTCCGGAAGTGAATCATATCCCACAAGCTGGACTATTTCCTGCAATTCTGACTCTTTCTGAAGTATGCCCATCATCAGTGCATGCATCTGTGGCCATTCTGGATTTATATTGGATTTAAACCAGCCGGAAAGTGAATCAAGATAGAGTGAATAGCTGTTGAGCCAGTTGATTGATGGAAAGTGCCTTCTTGATGCCAGGGAAGCATCCAGTGCCCAGAATACACGTGTAACCCTCAGGGTATTCTGCACAACAGGATCTGATAAATCTCCACCAGGTGGTGAAACAGCTCCTATGAGCGTGATTGAACCTGTTCTCTTATCCTGCGGGATTATCTGTGCATTTCCTGATCTCTCATAGAATTCAGATATTCTTCTGCCGAGATATGCTGGATAACCCTCCTCTCCTGGCATTTCCTCGAGCCTTCCGGAAATTTCCCTTAAAGCCTCTGCCCATCTGCTTGTTGAATCAGCCATGAGGGCCACATCGTAACCCATATCTCTGTAATACTCTGCTATGGTAACTCCTGTATAAATACTGGCTTCCCTTGCTGCCACAGGCATATTTGAGGTATTTGCTATTAGAATTGTTTTTTCCATCAGGGGCTTACCGCTTTTCGGGTCCTGCAATTCAGGGAATGTTGTAAGTATCTCTGTCATTTCGTTGCCCCTCTCACCACATCCTACATAAACTGTTATATCTGCATCGGACCATTTTGAAAGCTGGTGCTGAATTACTGTGTTATGCAGCAGTATGGCGCCTTCTCCTCCAACAAAATTACTTCCAAATTCCGGAGTTGTTACATCATAAACATCAAAAGGGCCTATTAGTTCCTCTATTGAATCAATTCTGTCAAAGTATATAAATTCCAGAGATTCAGAGATGTTTCTTAACATATTAATATCTTCTCTAACCTCATCAGTATTATTTATTAGGATGGTCTGGGCAAATTTATTGATGGAAGAAACGCTCATTCTTTCATTTTGGCTAGTATAATTAGTTATTTCTACACAGTTTGATTTTAACTGATTGTAACTGGAGTTTGCTCTGTATAAACTATCTATTTTTTCTGAATCTAATGGAACCAGGTCAATGGCTGTATAAGTATTCTTCTTAAAATCTATATATTTTTCTACGTTCTCTATTTTTTTAAATTTTTCCTCTCCAATAGATAATCCCACATAGAATTTTTTAAGCTCATTTAAACCTCTTATAAAGATTCTATACCTATAATGTTCGCTTAAACTTTTATTCTTTCTAATAGTATGCAGTATACCAAGTTTTGTTAACAAATAGGATAATGATGTTGACAGATTTTTACTTGCAGTTGACAATTCTATTTGCCCTTTATAATAACTGCCATCACTCAGGTAATATCCTTTTAAAAATGCTGATATAACTCTCCGGCTTGATTTCATTATTATCTGTGGCACCTCCTTATCAGCAGCTAATTTTCCGGGTATTAATTTTCTTATAAATTCACATAATACGATACTGTTTACTATAAAATTGTTTGTTTTATCTTTTTGTATTTCTATTTTTCCACTTAAATTAAACACTTTTTTCATAAAATAT